>QNUZ01000210.1 GCA_004347865.1 Archaeoglobi archaeon
CCGGGTAGAGCTCCTTCTCCAGGTTGGTGAGCCTTAGCTCCCTCCCCTCCACCTCCACCAGGACCCCGGAGGTCAAAGGCCCTCCCCTCCTCCCCTAGGCATCCGGTGTTGATGAGCCTTCCCAGTCCGGAGTGGCGGCTCCCTCGGTGCCCGGGCCGGGGAGGAATCGGGAGGAGGAAAACCCTGAAGAGCGGGGTGCGGTCGGATCCTCACGGTCCCCGCAGGCCCTGCAGAGATTCTGGTCCACGGCGATCGAGTGGTACGCTCGAACACAGGCCCAGAATCCGTACCTTTGGTCGATTTTGATCCTGACCTAACTCTGACCCCTAACCGTTCTTTTTTTCAGCGGGACCTTGGCTTGCCCTTTTGGAGCCAAGGCCGTGGAGGTGAAAAGACCTGGGCCTAAATTCTTGTTTTCTCTTTAAAAGCTTCTTCGGGTACCAAAGAACGTTGAGGAACACGAATGCTCACTAAAAAAGATTTCCCTGCAAATCTGCCCGAGGAGTATCGGGAGTGTTACGAAGAACTACATGAACTCCTAAACCTGATTTTCTTTACGCTACGGGAAGTAAAAGACAAAAAGTGGAGGAAGAGGTTAGCGGAGATGTGCATTTTTGTGTTGTGGACTCAAGAAATTTCAGATAACTGCTTTAAATCAAAAGGATTCTATATACACTGAAAGTAAAAATCTGACCAGGAACTTTTACCTCTGGCAAATATTTTCCTCGTTTTTTTCACCATTTCCTGAAGTTCATTCAAATCTCTTTTATCAGATTCCTCATACACTACTGGAACCCCTATACTCCAAGATGGCTGGCTCATTTCTTGGATTCTATCTATAAGTTTGTTGACATAGCCTTTCAGATGCAGCCAGTCTCTTGAGAGCTGATGCCACAAAGTATTGATTTCATTTGCAAGTTCCTCCCCTGTAGCTTCTGGCAAATAGCTCTTGAAGAACTTGGACATACTTATCGGCTTTCCCTCCTCTCCATTTTCTAGGAAGGATTCTAAGCACTCTAACTTGTGGAAGGCTGTTTTTTTACTATACCTCCTATCGGCATAAATGGCTTTGGCGAGAGTTTCGATTATCAACCTCAATTCCATGAAACATGGAGGGGAGTCTCCTATTAGAAAATTATAGAAAATGCTGTAAGCTAAAGGAGAAAGTCTATAAGATATAGACAAGGCTAAGGCGCTTTCCAAAAATATCTTTTTGGATTTTCCGGATAGTTCGTCCCAAGTATTATAGAAATCACCAATCAGTCCAACAATTTCCTTACGAGCTTCCTCCGCTATCTCCGATTTATAATTTTCTCTCATAATGTTAGCCACCAACTGGAGGAGTTTAGACGGCTCTTCTTCCACCATGATCACAACTGTCCTTTGAACGCTTTATCCAAAATACTGGGAACGAGTTTTTCAAGCTCTTTTTCCGTTTCTTGCTGAAACTTCTTAAGCTGTTTCAAAGTTTCTTGAATATTAGTAAAATACGTTGCAATTTTTTTCTGTTCTTCAAGGGGCGGCAATGGTATCTTAAATTTCCTTAGTCTGCTCTTCCTAATTTCTAAGAAGGTAGTCTGTCCTGCTTCTTTCTGAATTTGAGGAGTCAGCCATAGCAAACAATAGGCAAGATACCAATTGTATAAACGGTTTGTACAAATAAAATTCGTAAAACCCTGATTAGTGGTTAATGGTACTCCCGCAATCGCTACTTTTCCTATCGTGGCTCTGGATGTGTAAAGAACACTACCTGCAGGAAGAAGCATAGTAGAACTATTTTTCAATCCCTCTTGTGTTATTTTCTCTTTTGAAGTTTGCACTATTTCGATAGTACCGGAAGATAATTCAGTTGGCACGAGCCATGGAATATTTCCGTTCCAATATCTCCGCACGCTTCGCTTTGGAGTATGTCCTCCAACAACTTTCGCAACGTTTTTTAATTCAACCCACTCCCAACCTTTCTCTTCTGCTCTCGAGAAAACTTTATGCAAAGCCGCCTGCATTATTTTTTCGGTTTCTTCCCTCGCCTGTTTCCTAAGTCTTTTTGCCTCCTCGACCCTACTGAGGAGTTCCTCGATGCGTGCCACGATGCGGCGCTGCTCTTCGAGAGGTGGGAGAGGTATTAATATTTGGGGGATCTGAGATTCCCGAAGCGCAGGATAATGGGCACCGGCCATCATCCTATTACACTGTTCTATGACGATATCTGAGAAAAGAACGTACAGAAGATACTTTGGTATTATTATTTTGTCTATGCATGTAAGTACGGCGAAACCTGTAGAACATATTTGGTTATCGTACTCTTCGGGTATAAGGGCTAAAGCTTTCAAATAGGGTCTCACAGTTGACATTATTACATCATTTGTATGAACGACTCTTCTCGCTCTGGAGGGAGCATCTTTCCCGAGAATTTGTTTGACTTCTCTAATTCGCCCAGTTCCGTTTTCAACCCCCGATATGTCAATGTATATGAATTTTTCGTTAGGCGTTTCTAGAGCTGGATTTCTTTGCTCTTTATTTATTTTTGCTACTTCTCCCAGTTTCAACCATTTCCAGCCTTCGGGCAACTTATAAAATTCTTGTTTTAATAAAGTTGCTGAGTCATCCATTAACTTCACCTAAGATACTGCGAAATTCTTCTAGAATTTTTATAATTTTTCGTTCTTGTTCGATAATATTTTCAACGATCTTTTCTGGTTCTGGATATACAATCTTCTCTTTTCTTGCTGGATTTTTAGCCGTTAGATCGTACCCATTTTTAATTACTTCTTCGACAGGAACAACCCAAGAATTCTCAGATATTTTTCGATCTTTCCACTTTTCAAAACAGTCTACCAAATCTTCGTCTTTTATTGATTTAGCCTTCGTGTAATCC
>QNUZ01000211.1 GCA_004347865.1 Archaeoglobi archaeon
AAATTCTCGAGGTTCTTGTTCAGTTGGGACTTCTGAAAATCCAGATTCTCTATTTTCCCTTCAACTGAGATCAGAATTCCCTTATTTCTTGAAAGCTCCTCCTTAGCCTTTTCAATGGCTGAAAGAATCTCTGGAACTTCGCTACCCTTTAATTTGGCCTCAATTTCCCCCGAGGCCGCTTCGAGTTCCCTAATTTTCTTTTCAATTTCCAGTAAGCTGCTGTTAACCCTCTTCAACTCTTCTATGCTTTGCTGTTTTTCCCTGTCCTTCAACTCTGCCTTCTTATTAATTTCGCCGATCTGTGCATCGTATCCCCTTAGTCTTTCCTCTAATACTCTGACCTCCTCTCTAACCTGCTGAATACCCGCATTTGCCTCTTCAAGCTTAACCTTGAGATCTTTCCTTCTCTCCTCAACTCCTCTTAGCTCAGCCAGTATCTTTTCCTTCTCTCTCTGCAATCGATTGATTTCCTCAGCCAGCTCTTTTTCCTTTTCCAGCATCTCTTTCGAGACAAGCAAACCCCTTCTCTCCCTGCTTCCTCCAGACATCAAACCGCTCTTTTCCACCAGATCTCCATCCAAGGTTACGATTCTGAGGTTTTTATCCATTAACCTCCTCGCGCTCTCTATAGAATCTACAACAACAGTATCCCGAAGCAGAAATCTGAACACAGGAAGGAATTTTTTGTCGCAGTTTACGAGATTGACCGCATAGTCAATCACACCCCTTTCATCCAAAATTCCCTTATCAAAGTCCACCCTGAAATCCTTTATTTTTCTCAACGGAATAAAACTCGCCCTTCCAGCTTGGAGCATTTTTAAGTACTTTATGGCTTCGACCGCATCATCCTCGGTTTCAACGACTATGAACTGCAGCGCACCACCCATAGCGGATTCGATAGCATTTGCAAATTTTTCGTCGACTTCTCCAAGCTGCGCAACGGTTCCAAAAATGCCCGCAAGCTCTCTCTTTTCTTTGGCATTTAATATAGCTTCAACGGGTTTTGAATACGTCTGCAAAGTCGATATCCTCGCCCTTATCTTTGCCAGTTCCACCTCCATCCCTTTCGACTTCTCTTCGATATCCGAAAGTTTTGAGCGAAGTGAAAAAAGCCTTTTATCTAGCTCCAGAATTTCCGAGTTTACGTTTTTCTGCTCTTGTTCCCTTTTAAGTAGCTCCACTGAGACTGCCTCCAGCCTTTTCTTGTCCTGCTCGAGTTTAACCAAAGTCCTGTCCCTTTCGGATTTTATTTCTTCTATATCAATCTCAATTCTTCTTACTATCTCGAGCAGTTTGTCTCTATCAGCAATGAGCTTGTTCCTCTCATCCTTTAATTTTCCGAGTTCTTTTCTCTTTTCTATAAACTTGCTTTCCAACTCTTTGTAGCTCCTATCGGCATTTTCAAGTCTTTGCTTTAAAACTTCAACTTTCTCTTCGAGATCCCTAACGATTTCCCCGATGCTGACCTTCTTTAAAATTTCCTCTTCAAGCTCCTTCCCTAGAGCCTCAAGCTCATCTTTCAGTCTTGAAACTTCTCCCCTCTTTTTAATCTCATCCTCACTGATCCTCGAGATCTCCTCCTGATATAACTTCTCGGAGTTCTTTATTGTATCTATCTCGGATCTGAGCCTCAGGATCTCGGTTTGGATCTCACTCTGTCTTTCGTCTCCAAACTTTGAGATCTCGTCAGCGATCTCTTTGAGTCTCTCATTCGTTTCAGCGATCTTACTTGAGATCTCGGGTATTAGAGAAGAGAGCTTGTCCTTCTCCTTTTCAACCTTTTCAATCTCCCTCTCAAGCTTCTCTTTTGTAGCTTTAAGGGAATTGAATTCGTGGGCTTTTATCTGCTTTTCAACTTCTGCCTTTTTCAGCATCAATTCCTTATAACGGAGGGCTTCGTTTCTGTCCTTTTCCAGAGATTTCAGCATTGTTTCGACTTCTGCAATAACAGCTTCTATCTTCTCTATATTCTCCCTCACTCTGTCAAGCTCCTCTAGAGCCCTTTCCTTTTTCTCATCAAACTCTGAGATCCCCGCTATATCTTCGATTATCCTCCTCCTCTGAACGGGAGACATCTCCACGATTCTCGTAACGTCGCCCTGCATAACTATGTTGTAGGCATCGCTGTAAATTCCGAATTGTGAGAGCAAATTCTGTATCTCTGTCCAGCTAACGGGCTTGTTGTCAAGATAATAGTAGCTGTAGTGGCCCTTCTCTGCTATCTTAACCCTTCTCGTAATCTCGTATTTTTTATCACCCTCTGCAAGGGTAATCGACACCTCTGCCTCCTTTTTACCCTCCGAAACGAGATCGGAGAGTCTATCGGCCCTTAACTGCTTCGTTGAAGTGGAGAGGCCGAAACAAAAAAGAATGGAATCAATGATATTGGACTTCCCACTGCCGTTGGGCCCTGTTATTACCGTGAAGCCCGGATATAGGGGGATTTCTGCCCTTCCGCTGAAAGACTTGAAGTTTTTAAGGCTGATCTTCGCAATCTGCATCTTAATCGCAGATGATCAGGTCCTTATCATCCCCTTTCTGGGCCTCCTCAACTTTTTCTGCCTTCTTCTCTATCTCCGATTTCTCTCTCTTTATCGTGTCAATCTTTGCCTCCTCCGCCTTTACCTGCCTTTCAATTCTCTCAATCCTTTCGCTCTCCTTTGGCTGCAGAACTACCCTCTTTTCCCTGCCATTCTCCCTCAAATCCTTAAGCTCGCTTTTTATGTACGTCAGTTCGATCACAATTCCTTCCACAGCCTTCTTAAGTTCCACAAGCTTGGAATCGAGCTCCAAAATCTTTTTTGCAACCTCAGAGGTCTCTATTTCATTTCTTATCAACTGCA
>QNUZ01000212.1 GCA_004347865.1 Archaeoglobi archaeon
ACAATTTCGGGAACCATCGGGACTGTTATATTAATAGTAGTGCTCGCAATTTTCTTCATCATAGGAACCTTGATCGGAGACTGGCTGGAAGAAAAGAGGAAAAAACCGCAGCAGCAACCGCAGGCCGAGAAGAAGTGATTTACAATTTTATTTTTGATTTTTCTATTTTTTATACTGCCCTAGAATTCCCGCCGAGGCCAACTGGGATTCACCAAGCATTTTATCGGTCATGAACTCAACAATGCGGACCAGCTTCTCTTTCTCCTCGGAATTCGGAAAAATGCTCAGAGATCTTATGCTCTCATTCCTGAACTTATATATCGCCTCAAGGGTTTTCTCCACTGCAATCCGCTTTCCAAATTCCCTCTCGTAAATCCGAGGGAGGGTCATCGATTCCGACTCAGACTTTTTGTCCTTCAAGGCTCTAAGGTACTCAAGAAGGTCATCCACAATCTGATAGGCAGTTCCGAGATTGTATCCATACTTATAGAGGCTTTCAACGGCCAAATTGTCACCGCCGGCAATTTCACAGGGTGTTTTTGCGGAATAAGCAAAAAGGATTGCAGTTTTCTTTCCGATGCAATCGAAATACTCTCTCTCGCCGAAACCGTCTTGATTGCTGTAAAGGTCCAAAGCCTCACCTTCGCTCAGCATCATGCCAACCCTCGAGAACTCCCTTATGTAATACTCGCCGTAAACTGATGTTAGCTCGACGGACTTAGAGATCAGCCAGTCTCCGAGTATTATGGCCAGGGATGGGCTGTACTTTCTATTCAGTGCAATTCTTCCCCTTCTGGTTTCAGCACCGTCTATAACATCATCGTGAAGTAGGCTTGCTGTGTGTATGAGCTCGACCGCTATTGCTAAGTTCATCAGCTTATCATAATCACAACCACACATTTTGCCGGATAAGAGGACTATTAATGGCCTAACACGCTTTCCTCCGGCAGAAATTGCATATTTTAAAGCTTTCTTTATCCTAGCGTTAGAATCAGCGGAATTCATGATGCGATTAAGTTCTTTCTCTATGATGATGAACTCTTCCCAGCTTTCGATCATTTACCGGCCTTTAGGCTTCCTAAATATAACTTTTTGCATTCTAGGAGACGAGCAAAAAATTTATACTATTATTAATACTTGGAGAATCTATGGGCTATGGTGAGAACGTTGTAGAATTTGTTAGCCACGTTTGCAAAGCCTATGGGCCGAGGATTGCTGGTAGCGAAGGGGAGATGAATGCCGGAGAATACATATACAGACTTATGTCCGATTTTTGCGATGAGGTCAAAAAGGACTGGTTCATTTCGCGGCCGAAGGGTTTCACGGATTATATATGGATTACCACGTTTCTCTACATTCTCGGTGCTGTGCTTTATTTCATGGGCTACTGGTTCCTGACGTTTCTGCTGCTCTCTTTGGGAATGGCTATCTTCATTCTGCAACAATGCCTCCATTACGAATTGATCGACTTCCTTTTCCCCAAGACTCAAGAATTCCATATCGTTGGCAAAATAATGCCGAAAGAGACACCGAAAAAAAGAATTCTTCTCTCAGCTCATTACGATTCGCCGTACGAATTTCCGTTGCTTGGAAGATTGAGGCATAAAGCCGCTTTCATCATTCTGCCGCTGATATCAATAGTCGCCATTTCGGCCTTACTGAGTATTACAAGATACTACTACGACGTTGACGTAATACAGAAGCCCTTGCTTGTTGCTGGAACAGTTCTGCTTTTGATCGTTGCCTCTGCCCTGAGATCAAACCGTCTTTCGATAGGGGCTAACGACGATCTCGCCGGGGTGGGTGTCGTTCTGGAAGCAGGAAAGTATATAAGTTCCGACAGGCCAAAGAACACCGAGGTCTGGATCGTAGCATTTGCTGGAGAAGAGCACATGAGGGGGACAAAGAGGTTTGTGAAAAGACACTTCGAGGAGCTTAAAGATGCCATTCTGTTCAACTTCGAGTGCCCTTCAGCAGACTACTTCCTCATCGCAACTGAGGAAAAGATGTTCTTTGCAAAACATTCTCCAAAGGCTGTTGAGATTGCAAAAAAGGCATGCGAGAGGGTTAAGGCGAACTTCAAAGTTGGATCACTACCATTTGCCGGAAGCGATGCCGCGAACTTCTCGAGAAAGGGTTTGGATGCAACCACAATATTTGGACTAGCAAACGATGGAGCGCCCTATTACTGGCACACGCTCCAGGATACCCCTGAAAAGCTGAAGCCAGACTCTATTTCAAAGGCAGTTGAGATAGCGATAGAGATTGCGAGGGTTGTCGATGAATGACCTCCTCCCCACGCCCCAACGTACAATTTTTCAGTTGTGAGCTACCCTCAACTAAATTCGGGAGCTTCCGGCGTTAAGGGATGCTTCACACCCTTCCCCTCACCTGCCGGTTCAAAAGCCAAGCTCCCCCATCCCGCAGAGCTCACTACCCTGCGGGCTATGTTCATATCGCATATCTGGGCTTTCCTCTGCAAAGGAACGTACCCAAGACTTTGCCATTCATCCCAGAGCTAAAGCTCTGGGTTTTCTGGGCACCCATTTTTACAAAAACGTAATCAAAATCTTTATTAATAAAAAAATTTAAATTTTTTAGCTTCCGAAAGCTAGCGGAATCTGCTTTGCAAGCTCGATCAGGAATAGCGCTGTTGAATTGACCTGCGCTGCAATGGCCCTACCATAAGCCTGTAGATATGTTTCAGTACCGTTGTAGTACTTGCTGCCATTTGACAGAGCCAAGACGGACCCGTTGAGCAACCTTGCAATACCGCTCATACCTCCGGGATCTCCAAAGACCGTAGTAGCGTTCT
>QNUZ01000213.1 GCA_004347865.1 Archaeoglobi archaeon
TCAACTAACCCGGTTAATGCGATTATTCCAATTAAAAAATAAAAGATGAAAATTTTTGAGCTGACCATAGTTTTTACTGTTTTACTTGTATTTGGTAACGTATTTCATGAAAATCAAAACTACACCAAGCACTCCGAAAATGCTGAGCAATGGCCACAAGGTTTTAGCAGTTGGATCCCACCCGGTAGTGTTTACTGTGTTTAAATTGGTCAGGGCGACCGGAACTATGCTTGCGGCAATAAGCAAACCTATGGCCAGACCTATAATTTTCTGCATCTCTCCTCTCTGATCGCTTGCAAATTTTGAATCAACCACAATCGGTAAAATAAACTCGTATTTCGATACAACCATTTTCTTCAGCTCTTTCAGCCATATACTCACTGCATGCGTTATTTTCACCATTTGCTTCAGTTTTCCCTTAATTCCCAACACCATTTTTCACCACCTCTCCATCTTTTATTTTCATGTTATTATCAAAACTGGAAGTATATATACTTTTCTGCAGATACCGAAAAAGTTTTATATACTATGCACAAATAAAAAATATGATGAAAAGGGAAATGGAACTGAGCTTTGCTGAAATCGGATTGCTGTTAGCTGTGTTTAACCTATGCGACGCTGTGAGCACATATTTCGCATTAACAAACAACAAAAATGCTGTTGAGCTGAATTATTTTATGGCCGAATTAATATCACGGTCATGGTATTACTTTTTTGCAGTTAAAATAATAAGCTCGGTTATTTTTCTTGAAATAGGATTTTTAGCAGACAAAATATTAACAGTTTATAAAATACCGAAATGGATAGCAACTGCATGCAAACTGTTTATGTTCGGTCTGGCGTTTTTCTTTGCTCTGATAAGCTTTCACAATATACTCCTCTCCAGTATCCACCCGATCTCTTCCAGTTCCCTGGTTCTCTGCCAGTCATAGAGTCTTTCTGTATAACTGTCTAATCTGCGGCCCCTTTTCATCAATCCAGATTCATTGGCTACTGTCCTGGGGACACTGTCGAACTGGTTCTCAAGCAGATCGCCGAAGGTGAGCGGCTGAGAAAGCCAGTCCCGCTTTTCATCGCTGTAACAGCTCAGCTCTTTGATTTCATCAGTGAAAACATTGAGATCATCGATCTGATAGATGTTATGAAATGCAATAACTTCCCCGAGCTTAACGGCTTTCTCGAACTCCACGGCAATCTTATCGCTTTCTTTGTTCGCTTTCAGAAGCTCAAAGAAGTCAAAGCTTTCTTTCATCGGAAAACCACGGAAACGGGTCTTAGTCTGTTCTTCATTCCGGATCGTATAGACTCCGGACATCAAGACAATCGCTTCTCCGGCCATCTCCAGTTTCCACTGGCCCAGTTTCTCCCCAACAAAGCCGGAATCGATCGGTTTTGTTGTGAGAATGCTATCGGTTGCGAACATTACTGTATCATTCTTCAGGCTCTTGCATGTCTCAAGCAACATGGCCCTGGTTTGCGATGTGATATAGGCCGCCAGCACCGGACAAAAGAGCAAGCCGGGTTGATTGCTCTCTGCAACGTAAAATTTCTGATCGCCGATGACGATTTCCTTGCTTTCGCCGCAAGGCTTCAGATAGGCCCTTATTTTTGGCTGTTTCTCGGCGAACTTACCGTAAAGCGAGTTCATCACGATCTTAAGCACCAGTTCCATAGCTCTGTCGTTCTCCTTCTTCGCCTTTTTTCTTGCTTCGTAAAGCTCGCTGATGAATTCGAAAGGCCTTTCGCCGCTTCCATAGAACACCCAGCTGTCGATGACGTCATATTCGAGCCCCATCTTTTCCGCAAGCTGTAGCTCGGGGTAGCTCAGATAATATTCCAGCTCTGTCTCATCAAAGTTCGGATAGATAACCATGTTATCGGCCCTAAACGGGATCGGGCTTACTGTGCAGTCGTGATAGTTCCTGATGACTATTCTGGCAAAGCCATAATCTGCATTGTTGAAATCCACATCTTTCCGTTTAACCCATTCTCCCCGGGTCGGATCGGTGAGCTGTGAGATAAAGAACGGATAGGCTGAGTTTATGTCGTATTGGTAGACCTTTTCAAAGTATCCCCTTCGCAGCACTTCAAAGCGACCGCCATAGTAACAGTAGAGGGCATAAAGATTCCATTCGGTCTTTTTGAAACCAAAAGTCTGCCGGTCTCTGAAAAAGTAGCGCTGGGAGATACTTCCGCAACTGAATGGCTTGCTAAAGTCAATTCCCAAGCTGTTAAGCTTGCTCTGCAGTAGTTCGCCAAGTTTCTGCGTGAGCTGAGCATCTTTCACACAGTAAGCTATCAATTTGCTTCTCCCCAGGGCCGTTTTCATATATTCGCCGATTTTTGCAACATCTATCTCCAGTTTTGCGTCATTCAGGTATTTCTTTGCCGCTTCGTTCAGAGACGACCTATAGAACTGCCAGAGATCGTAGAACTTTGCAATCCACTTATTGCCGAATTTTTGGATACTGAAGAATTTTCTCGGAATCCACCGGATAAAATAACCGGAATAGATAACTCCCTTGCATTCATAAAGGATCTCCAGAAGTTCCGGCGGCAAGTGCTTTATTATTGCGAAAAAGTCAAAGTCAATGTTCCAGAAGAAATTTAACGATTTACAGAACTTTCTCTGAGTTAAAAAGCCCGCTATGTCATCAAAGCTTTCCGGAAAGATTGTCTGGCCGCTACTGCAAGCCAGCAAAACGGCCTTACCGTCTACTGTCTCGGTATCAAACCCGA
>QNUZ01000214.1 GCA_004347865.1 Archaeoglobi archaeon
AACTGTTTGCTCATGATCTCACCCGCTTTCAATTGAAGCATGAGAAGTATTTAAAAGGATTTCGTGCAATTCATGCCCTAACCCTTAAATATTGCTTCTGCGAAAATTCTACTTGATGTCGGAAAATTCTTCGCAAGAATATACTGAGGAAGAGATAGACTTTTGGAATTCGACATACAAGATTGCTAGGAAGGCGTTCGATAACATAGTTAAACACTTTCACTTTCTACTGGAGGAGCGTGGGAAATGGAGAAGGGAGGATATTTTCTCTAGCGCTGACATTGTGCTTAGGGGGGAAAGGCTTGATACTTGGGATAGTATAGTGAAGACTATTCCATCTGTTCCCGAGGACAAGGACTTTAGTATAACAGATATAAGGTTGGGCGACTATGTTCCGCTTGAGACGTACCTGTTTCCGCATGTTGATGCTGAAACTATTGGGTCCTCGAGTGCTCCAGAAGACTATTTTGTGCACGACTATGCTGTTGCGAAGCTGAAGAGGGATAATGATTTTGCGAAAACTGTCTTGGAAGCGTACTCCATATACTTGAAGAAGAAAGGTGTTCCAGCTGATGATGTTCTAAGTAGGGTTTCAGAACTTGATAGGATGAACGAATTTAATCTAATAGATGCTGTCGCCGAAACTGCTGCAAAGGAACTTATATCATTCTACTTCATGAAAGAGTTTATTGAAATGTACTTTAAAGTGGAGAAAAAGGGGCATCTGAAGATACCATCGGTCTGTGAGACAAAAGTTATTGCAACACTCTACTTTCTAGGACGCAAGGATCTAGCAGAATACGAGATAGAGATTTTGAAGAACCTTTCCGAAGCCGACTACAGAAATATTACAATGTGGAACACTCCCTGCATGCTCCTATGGGTTCCAATTGTAGCCTACACTAGCGGTTACTCGGACTATGAAGATGTGACGACTGATGAAGATCTTGAAAGATTCCGTACGAAAATATCACTTCTCGATAGAGTTTACAAAGTTCTTCCGCTGTTCGCGATTGCAGACAACAATCGTCGACTTGCACTATTCTACGCTCGTCTTCTGCTCCACCTCTACAGATACTTTTGTGGAAAGAAGTCGTTTTCTCTAGCCGGTTCATGGGGCGTTGAAACATTTGAATTTTCAAGCGCTGTCATATTTTCTGGACCAGAGTATAAGAGTCGTCCTCCGTCTCCGTCAGTGGAGGAGCCTGAAAAGTTTAAGGAAGCTGGTATGGTAACTTACCAAATTTCAGAATTCATTGAAGGGGATGATGAAAAGCGTCTTTCCTACATTAAAAGACATTATCCTGAAGCAGGAGACACATGGATGTATTTTATCAAACTCTTCGACTCACTATACAGTAATTACGTTTGGATGGGAGACTTTGTTCCAGAGGAGGATAAGATTGTTACGGAAGCGATATATCGAGACGAGGACACTCCTCCTCTCGAGAACGCGATATTCAGGGAACGTATTGATTCTAAGACCCCTGAAGGTAGGAAGTTGCACTTGAACGCTGCCGTCTACTACTTCTACAAGACTTTTCAGGTTAACATTTTCTTCAGAAAAATTGGTGGGAAATGGAAGGTTGTCGACATGGAGAAGGGTAGAAGCTTCCTCTTCGAACCTTGGCAGATTACACTCCTACTTCTCTAAGATGTGGATTAAGTTCCACGATTACATCTTCAAACGATTCCTCTCCCTTTTTCGGTCTCCCCTTCTTTTTCCTCAAGATTCCGGGCTTGTAGTAGAAGGTTGTCTCCTTTTTCTCTGACGGAGTTTCAGGCTTCTTTCCTTTTCCTTCCTTCCACACTATGGAAAGATCAGGTTTTTTCGGCTTAGATTCTTCTGCAAGCCTTGGAAGGGCTTCCGAGGGAGGAATAGTTTCCTCTATGTTCAGCTCTGGTTCGCGTGGAATCTGAGTTTCTTTCTTCGCCACCATTCCCATGGCAGCCTCTCTTTCTTTTTCATCGTATGATGGTTTCTCGTATGCTCCCTTAACCTTTCCTACTGGAGATTCGATCGGTTCAGTCAAAGATGTTCCCTTCAGAAACTTTCTCCCCCTCATTCTTTCGTCAATTGTTTTCCTTAAAGCCTCAACTCTTTCCTTCAATGGTGCAACCTTTTTTTCCTTGAGCCCCTTAACTCTCGAAACCTCTTTGATGTCGGTTAGGACCTTGTTTCTCTCGCTGTGCACAATCTCTGGATCAACTTCATCTGATGGCGCCTTCTTTTCCAGGTCTTCGACCCTATCCTCGAGCTTATACTTTAGTCCGTCAGTGCTTCCCCTATAGTCTCTGATCTTTTCAACATCTGCTACAGTGAACTCTGAGTTCTTGTCGAATATTCTGTCGAAGGTCCTGTTTTCGAGATGGAAACCTAATGCTGCCTTATGGATTGGGTCGCTGTAGTAGTCTTTATCCGCCTCCACGGCCTTGGCAAAGATTCTGGCCTGCCCCTCATCTAATCCGACGTTTGTAAGATACGATATTTTTTCTGCCTGGCTCATGTTAAGAAAGTTGTCTGCAACATTCGAGTACTGGTTTCTGAGATCCTCCTTGTCTTTTCCGCTAAGTTCGACTGGAAGCCTTGCTGTCAAAACTCTCGAAAACTCCGTGTACTTGTCTGTTAGAGACTTTTCAGTTTCTCCTGCAATATGAGATGGTGTGACGACTCCTATCGCTGAAGGCATCTTTGAACCTGCTGCCACCTGAGTGC
>QNUZ01000215.1 GCA_004347865.1 Archaeoglobi archaeon
ATGCCTTAACGAGAGGCATGGGATGGGGGAGCTGTGAGCCCCCCGAACCGGCAGATGAGGGGAAGGGCGTAAAGCATCCCTTAACGCCGGAAGCTCCCGGCTTTAGCCGTGGAGTAGCTCACAGAAAATTTATTGATGATCTGAAAGGGGTTTAATTCTTTCGGAGCCGTCAAAGGCCAATTATGTTCTCGGGCTTTTTAACATGGCCGCCTCGATCACTCGTATCTCAGGGCTTCCATTGGCTCCACCCTGCTGGCCTTCCAAGCTGGATAGAGTCCGCTCAAAATGGAGGTCATTATCCCCACAAGGAGGCCCTGAAGGATGTAGATTGCCGATGATGGATTAAGAACGTAATTTGTGGAATAGCCCATTGAGGATACAACAAAGAAGGCACCCAGATAGCTCAATAACGCGCCTATAAAGCTTCCAGCAAGCCCGAGAATTGCGGATTCCGTTAAAAAGAGGAACAAAACGGTTCTCCTGGGGGCGCCTATTGCCCTCATCACTCCGATTTCTCTAGTTCTCTCCATCGTCGACATCAGCATTATATTCAGTATTCCTACTCCGGCCACCAGCAAAGATACGGCAGCAATTGCCATCAGAAATCTGGTCATCGAGTTCATGCTTTCCTCCACATTCTGTATCAGAGATTCAAAGTCCCTCATTTCCACTTTCTGCTGTTTAGTATTAACGAGTTCATCAATTCTTTTTTCAACATCCTGAACGAATTCCAAACTGCTCGCCTTGACAACGATGGAAGTATATCCCTCCTTCTCGAAAATCCTGTCAAAGTCCTCCATCGAAAGAAAGACCGCATTGTCGGGATTCAAACCTCCTCCAAGCCCCTGATATTCGAGAATTCCGGAAACCCTGTAGGTCTTGTTCCCGACAGATATCTTCTCCCCCACGGATATTCCAAAATTACTTGCAAGCCTGTATCCGACAACTGCAGACCCCTTCAGCTTTATATCACCGTCGTATGCATTGTAAAGCTTTCTGAGATCCTCCTCGTTTATTCCGTAAATGGCTACATAAGCTCTGCTATCCTTGTAATTCACCATCTTCCTGTCGTCCTTAACGGGAATGGCATATTCGATGTTCCCAACTCTCTCGATGATTTTGAAGTCATCCTCAGCTATGTCCGTAAAACCCTTGATGTTGGAGGGCATCACGACTATTATCCTCGCCTGATCTGAAAACCTCTCCAAAGCCGTCTGCTTCATCGTGTTACCCAAAATGCCAATCGATGCGATTGCCATAACCCCTATAATTATCCCGACAATCGCAAGCGAGCTTCTGACCTTTGTCCTCCTGAGATTTCTTACTGCAAGTTCAAGGTACATCCTGAAGCCTCCCGTCTCTCAGCCTCACAATTCTTTCCGCAAATTCGGCCATTGAAGGATCGTGGGTGACTAAGATAACAGTTACTCCTTTTTCCTCGTTTAACTCCTTTATCGTCCCCATTATCTGCCTCCCGCTCTTTGAATCTAGGTTTCCTGTAGGCTCGTCGCATAGAAGAATTCTGGGCTCATTGGCCATCGCCCTCGCAATTGCAACCCTCTGCTGCTGGCCGCCGCTAATTTCCATGGGCTTTCTTTCCGCAATGTCTTCAATGCCAATGAGCCTTAAGAGCTCCATTGCCTTTCTTTTTCTCTCATCTTTCGGAACGCCCTTGAAGATCATCGGAAGCTCAACATTTTCTAGAGCCGTGAGCGTTGAAATCAGGTTGTACTGCTGGAAAATGAAGCCCAATTTTTCCCTCCTGAGCCTGGTAAGCTCGTCATCGCCAAGCTTGGAAGTCTCAACCCCATCTATGATGACTTCGCCCTTCGTTGGTTTGTCAAGGCAGCCGATGAGATAAAGAAGCGTGCTCTTCCCGCTTCCCGACGGGCCCATTATTGCGATGAACTCGCCGTCTTCTATTCTCATTGTTATTCCATTGATGGCCCTCACTTCGTAGTAACTGGTTTTGTAGACCTTGTGTACGTCTACAAGCTCAACGCTCATCTCCTACCCCTCCTCCTTCTGTAAAATAGAATTCCCGCAACAGCGGCTACCGCAAGGATCGCTAAGATTGCTATGTTCAGGGAACTAAAGATTGAACTTTCCCTCTGGCCAAAATCAAACGATCTCTGGGTTAGCTGGTATGTCTTGGATATTTTATGGATTTCCCCCAAATCGTTGATCCATTCCACGGTTATCCTCACGTTTCTCTCACTTCCGGTTGCCGGAATGCTAAAGCTATCCGAATCCGAAGGAGATATCGTTCCTATGAAAAACTCTTCGGTCCTGTTTCCGAAATCAAGATAGACGATTACATTCCTTGCCTGTCCAAAACCGCCGTTTGCGACTTCTCCGGAGACAGTTATTTCCATTACTGGAGTCGTTGTGGTGGTCGCAGCCCTTCCCGCAGGAAATCCACCCGCTGTGGCTGAAGTTGCAATTCTCCTCGCCGATATATCAATTCCCACGATCTCCACGGCTGTTTCATTGTTGACCCTTATTTCCCCAATTTCTCTTTCAATTCTCCCTTCGCCCCCCAAGCTATCCCTGTACGCGATTTCCAGTTTTATTTTATCTTCTCCGGCTATCTCTGGAGAGTAAAGAAGCTTAACATTTTTCTTTACTCCTGCCGCGATTTCGGGAACTTCAATTGCCGAAAGCAGAACTTTCCCGCTGTTTGAATAAGCCGAAA
>QNUZ01000216.1 GCA_004347865.1 Archaeoglobi archaeon
ATCTCCTTCTTTATCTCCTCGACAGCAATCCTTTTATCCTCCGAAAGCCGGGCGAAAACTTCTTCTCCCTCTATTGCTCTAACTGCGAGGCTTCTGCTTCCCAAGATCTCCTCAACCTTGGCAATATACGGCTCAAGGATTCCGTAGTCGATTCTAAGACTCTTACCCTTCACTCTGCCCTCCAAAACGTCCAGAATTCTGTCCATGAGCCTGTTGATCCCTGTACCATGAAGGGCGCTGATCTGCACAACTTCAGCGCCAAGCTTTTCCTTCAGAGTCTCGAGATTTATGTGAATCCCTCTCTTTTCCAGGTAATCCGTCTTGTTTATTACCAAAACTGCTTTGCTCTTCATTTCAAGAACCTGAATTGCGAAATAAAAGGATCTGTAGAGGGATTCGCCATTGACTAATACGACGGCTACGCCTTCTTCGTCTTTAAGCAAGAACTCTTTCGTCAAACTCTCCTCCTTTCCAAGGGCTTTGAAGCTGTTTATTCCCGGGAGATCCACCAGCAGAATTTCCTTTCCGTGATGCACGATCTTGGCCTGAAATACCTCAACCGTCTTGCCGGGCCAGTTCGCAACGTAGCAGTTCTCATGAGCAAGAAGATTGAAAAGGGTTGTTTTTCCAGAATTTGGTTGTGCAACGAGGTATACTTTATTCTGCATACTCCACGACCACCTTTCTCGCAATTCCCCTGCCAATTGCGATTTTGGTATCTCTAATTTTCACAATTACCGGTGGTCCTTTGCTTATAACCTCCACAACCTGGCCAGGAGCCAGACCCATATCTGCAAGTCTCCGGACAAAACCCCTTCCGCCTAGGATTTCCTTAATCCTCACTCTTCCCGTGGCCAGATCAAGCGTAAGCATCGAATTACCCGCCAAAAGGGATACAACTGTGTTTATAAATTTTAGGGAAACCTAAATTTCAGAGTCTAATTACCATGAAAACCTCCAAAACCACAAGGGAAATTATCAGCAGCATAACTAGAAATTCGAGACTCATGGCCCTATAGACGTCCACTCTCTCCATTGCCATCGAGTAGAGCTCCTGAAGCTGCTCGAGCTTTTTATCAACGAGGTTAAGCCACTCCATAATCCTAAATCGCTCGCCCAATGCTGAATATAGCTTTCCCAGGTACCAATCCCCTGTGAACTTCAGAATGTTTCTTAAATCATGAACGTAGTCGACGACCTCGATTCTGAGCTCTGCTAGATCGCTGGCAGTTCTTGAAAGCTCCGCATAAGTTTTGCTCAGCCAAGCAATTCCAACGCCTGAGTGAACGAAGACCGATCGAAGCGAACCGTATGCTTTTTCGATCCTTTTGTCCAGAAGCTTGTCGTAGGTTTTTAGTTCCAAAAGCTGTATCTTCGCAATTTCAATGGTCTGGAGAATCTCGTCTACGTACTCTTCGCCACCGAAGATCAACGAGGAGTACCAGTCAACTACGATCGCTTCGTCTTCTGAATAGCTCAGCTGGAATCTAAGCACGTCTTCAATCTCTTTTTCGCTGAGTTTTTCCCAGCTCTTCTCCCCTCGCAGCACTCCAGCAATCTGTTTCCTGAACCTGGAGAGGAACTCCTCGGCCCTTAACTTCGGTTCAATTGACGAGATGATTACAACCCTGTAAACCTCCGGCTGATCGTAGGGCTCGTAGGGGTATACTAACGCCTTCTGGATCCTGCTTTGCAGCGTTCTGAAATATTCGCCTGGAATCTTTTCGAATTCGACTTCTTTGCCCTCTAATCTAACAAATCCCTCGGACATGTTAACGAGTCTTATGATATCTTCGAAGCTCGAATTTTTGAAATCGAGTGAAAGCGTTACCTCGACAACCCCTATCGGATAAACTTTTGCCTCCACGTTAAAATTTATGTTCTCAACTTTTTTCACACCAAAATCTATTGCTACAGGCTTTAATCCGGCTTCTTCAAATTTAGGAGCCAAAACTCTAACACTTTTAGGCTGAGCTTTCCGAATGACCGTGAGTTCGCTTAGATTGAGTTTTTCCATCGATATTTCCCCGCCTATATCATAGTAGAACTGGAACAAAACTCGCCCGGCAAGAGTCTGCATGAAACCACCCTTGTCCTCTGAAGTACCTCTGCTTATTACTTTTTGCCTTTTCTTGAAAGGAATCCGACCTCCTCCCCACCCTGAAGGGCGAGGTTTTCGGTTATAATTCATGGAGGTTTCACGTCTCTGAGTTTTTCGCTTGCAGGCACTCCAGCTATTCCCCAGTCCTCTTTTGGAATTTCCTGAAGTATGACCTCTACGGCCTGTTCTGGAATCCCCAAGTCGGTAAAGGTTCTCGTAATCCCCGCGATCACCTTTCTTTTTGCTTCCGCAGACATTCCCTTCCAGACAAAAACGTGCACAACCGGCATAAGACCAATTCCTTCAAAAAAATTTAAGGTTTTCTAATCGACCTCCGTCCGGCTGAAAAAGAAACTCGCCGCAAGAAGAATCGCAACTGTGGTTGCCGTCATAACTGCAAAGTCAAGTAATGGGTCAATCTCCGAAAGGCCGAGAATCGCATACCTCATTGCATCGACACCGTAGGTTAGGGGGTTGAGCTTTGAAATGCTCGCAACTGGTTCTGGAAACTCCGAAATTGGAAAGAGAGTTCCA
>QNUZ01000217.1 GCA_004347865.1 Archaeoglobi archaeon
AGTCGAGCCTGAGCAGTTTTCTGAAGTCGTTGTAATTCGGTCCCATGTCGATGTCCTCGGGGAGCAGGCTGGCAACAATCGCAGCTCTGGCACCGATTAGGGGCTTTCTGGTCCACCAGAAAACCATTTCCCATATTGGGGGCCTTCCGGGTCCTTTTTCCCTCTCTGCAGCGGCGTTTATGTCGTTCACCAGATCGTAAAACTTCAGATTCTCGCACAGTCTCATTACTTTACACCTGAAGGAATAATAGACTATGATGTATTTATAGATTGCTTCTGTGTTTCGTTAGAAACTTATGTTATAACTTTTTAATTTCATTGTCATAACTTTATGTTCTTACGATTCTCCGAAAGAATCTTATACCCCCGATGGAAAGTACTACTATGGATTCAAAAGAGGATCCTCCCCTTGCAAAAGAGAACCTGAGAGAAGTGGAGATCTTTGGCTTCAGGTTCTACATATACCCGGAGCGCTACAGACCTGGTATAGAATCGAGGATTCCCAGGGGCAGGGATATTGCGACGCTCGCTAATGAGGAAGGCTACTATTTCTGCACTCTCTATGGTGTGGACAATCTCAGAGTGCCTTTTCTCGTGAACTACCTTCAAAGACTGAAGGAAATAGAGCTCAAACCCGAGCTCACTGAACTCCTTGAAGTGGCGAAGATGGCTGAGAAAAAGGGCTGGATGCTGCTCGACAAGGGAAAGCCCGAGGATCTTGAGAGAGTTGAGAAGTTCGAGAAGCTCCGCTCGATTGAGGAAGTCGTTTTCAAGTCAATGCTGATAAGGAAGGCAGTAGAGATCGCGAGTAAAGAGGGTAATTTAATTCTGATTGCCGGAAGTGAGAAACGGCTGGAAGAGCAAAAACTGAGAAAACTGGGGAACGGTTTTGCTGTTTACCTGAGTGAGAAGGTTAGGAAAATGGCGGGTATTGAAATCGATTCAACACTGAAGCTTCGCGTGGTGGATGGCCGAATTGTGATAGAAAAAGCAACAGGTTAGAAATTTAATTTTGTGTATTTTTCGATTCTCTAAGTATCTTGTATATCCTGAGCCAGAGTGGAGGGTGCATAGGGGGTAGTGGATCCTTGAGTATGCCTAAGAGATCCCAAACGTTTGAAGCGGTTTTCAGGGATTCTATGAGTATTAGTTTGAAAATGCTCTTTTTTCCGGGATTTTGGAATCCCGGTTTTGTCAGCAGGCTGGATGGGATTCTCCTGTTCACGAGAACACCTTCTCTCTGGAGACCGGCATAGAAATGAGTTTTCATGAGCGCTGAAACCAAGGGTTCAGCCGTTCCCAGCTCTTTGATACTGTGAATGTCTGCCTCGTGTTCCGAAAACCACAGGTAGAGCATGCACACTGCTACTAGGGAACAGACTACAATAAAAAGCGACAGAAGAAATATCAATATTTCTGCTGAAAATACTATCGGTAAGAAGAACAAAAAGATTACTGCTGAAAATACTGCCGAAAAGAAGGATAGCCAAAACCCTATTGCTATAGCTTTCGAGAGATTGTCCATACGTACATTTTTCTCATGCCCCTTTTCGTGGTGGTACACAGCTTTCAGCTCTTTTCTATTGAGTACTTTTAACAGTCTGTCACTTATGTAGATTCCTTTTTTAGGATTATACCAAGCGTTGACGGATCCATCATGACAAACGTAAAATTCCATACCATCGATTGAGCAGAAGTCTATTTTGGAGCACTTAGGTCTTTGTTTGTAGTGTAAGTATAACATAACAAGTACTGAAACCACGAGAGATAGAACGATTATTTCGGGTAAATGTGAAATTACTTCTAGGTAATAACGCGCTAGTGCCAAAACTATCCCGAAGTTTAAAGATAATGTAAGAGCGAAGAATATTCTATTAACCTTGGTCGCTTTCTTCAAATAATCCTCATAGGCGAGAGTGCACGACAAAATAACGCCCAAATAAATCCATACCAAAACTGGCAATAACAGAATCTCGATCATTCAAACCGCCGTTAGAGTTTTTACTTGAGATATATGCCTCCAGCCGGCACAAAACGCCTCGGCTTTACAGGCATATCGTATTTCCTGATATCCTCAAGCTCTATCGCCATCCACTTCCTCTTCTTGGCCTTCTTTCTCCCCCACCTCTCCTGAGATTTCACATAATCCTTCAGCTCTTTTTCACTCAGGAAGAGCCTCTCACCGTACCTTCTGAGGAACTCCATCGGATCATCAGCAAAGCTGACAGCCTTTATCCTCGCCTCCCCAACAAAGCCGGTATCCTCCTGGGACTGGTAGATGACAAGCTTCATTCCGGGCTTCAGCTCTCTAAAAACAGTCGCAGGCTTGACGAAAACGTCTTTTCCCTCGAAAAACCTCTGGGCGAACGGCTTTGGAATTGGAAAAGCGACACCCCTTATCTCGGCCATGTTCACACCCCCTTCACACCCGCAACTTCGAGCACGGTTTCGAAATCCCTTTCTGGGATCTCCCTCATCGCCTTACCGCGGATGTGGCCTGCCCACACTCTTTTGTTCTTGATAAACCCCAGCTTTGGAACGAGCTCTCTAAAGTCCAGAGGCTTTGGAAAGACGGCAATCGGCCTGAGACTTATTCTAAGCGGGTAAACCTTGCCTTTAAA
>QNUZ01000218.1 GCA_004347865.1 Archaeoglobi archaeon
AGGTGGCTCATCCCAAAGCACTATGAGATCAGGCTTGAGCGCAAGAATCGCCTCCTCGTTTATCCTGCTCATGTCACCCACAGACTGTATCTTTTCCACATCCGGATCGATCTTGAGTATTACAGGATTTTTCTTTGCGAGATCGGAAAAGGCTACAGCCCTTTCCTTTATATTGAGCGCATAGACCCATGACTCGCCTGAAAGAAATACGGCCCTTTTTGGTGTTTCATTCAGAACTATCCTGTTTCCGGCCATGTCGACGATATCTATCACTCCCTTCCTATCCTCCAACTTCTGTGTGCAGCAGCTGAGGGCTACGATAACCAGAGAGATTGCAAAATAGACCCATTTCATTTTACCAGCCTCCAGGCCTTTAAAACATCCGAGATGTTTTCTCTCCACTCCTCAACATCCTGCGGGGATAGAAACTCCACTTCACTTCCTTGAACATCGCCGGTCACTTCATCCTCCAGAATCCCTTCGATTTCCCCGTAGATCTCCCTCAGCCTCCTAAGCTGATCCTCCTTTGCATTCCAGATTCCCCTTTCCTTAGCCTCGATCAGCCTTCTGGCGATCTCCTCAAGCGCGTAGACGTTGTTTTCCTCGAAGAATTTCCTCATTTCCTCATCAAGAACGTATTTCTCGGCAATCTCCTCGAAAATCCAGTCATCAACAAGCCTTGTCGTTGCCGACCAGCCATAGAGGTGCAATATCTTTTTTGAGAACTCGTTAGCGCCCCTGTAGCCGTGTTTCTTCATTTCCTCTATCCATAAGGGATTTAGGATCTTTGCCCTTGCTATTCTCTCGATCTCATCCTTTATTTCCCTTACCTTCGTCTCGGAGAGATCTGTGGTATCTGTGATGCAGATCTCAACTTCCCCATTGAGCTGCTTTACAGTGGCGTAAAATCCCCCGTGCTGGGCAAAGTAGCCGCAGCAGTTCGTCAGATCGTGTTCGTCGCTGGGATGATTTCTGGTTACGACATCAACGGTTTTCAGATTCAGCAAAAATGC
Organism: Archaeoglobi archaeon; assembly: GCA_004347865.1. Taxonomy (GTDB): domain Archaea; phylum Halobacteriota; class Archaeoglobi; order Archaeoglobales; family Archaeoglobaceae; genus WYZ-LMO2. The sequence goes on from QNUZ01000218.1 coordinate 1,014, forward strand.
TTCTACAGCCTTTCTTCCGTAGAAATCCCTTGTGTAACCATACGCGCTCCATTGAACCCAGACATTTGCCAGATCTTCATCCTTCTGCCAGGCAGATGCTTCGACAGCGTAGTTCACGCCAGCCCCGTAGGCTCCGGGAGGCGGACCCCAGATCCTGCACTTGGCAAAATCCCCGCTTATTCCAAGTTCTGAAAGTTTTCTGAGCTGTTCAAGGTAGTGTTTTCTGACAAAGTTCATTTCTGGTGGTTCATCGAGCATTAAGACCTTCGTTACAGCTTCGTCGATCATTTGAATGTAATTCGGAAGCGTATCCCTCAGTATGCCGCTTATTCTCACGCTGACATCTATCCTGGGCCTTCCGAGCTCCTCTAAAGGAATTACCTCCAAGCTTCTGCCGTTTGGCCTTACGCCTAGAAGGTATAGTATCTGGGCAAGCTGTTCTCCGTCTGCCTTGTAGGCATCTATGCTCCAAAGAACCTCTCCAACCGTTTCGGGATATCTTCCGTGCTTTTCAATGTAGTGTTCAAGAAGTTTCTCCGCAGTTTCAACCCCTACTTTCCAGGCAGATTTTGTTGGAAGGCTCGAGGGATCAACGGCAAAGAAGTTTCTGCCTGTGGGGAGCACCTCCACCTTTCCCCGTGTTATGGAACCGGAAGGACCCGGTTCGATGTAGGCTCCTGATAAACCTCTTAGGAAGCCTGAAAACTCGCTATTGCCGCATGCGTTTATATTCTCGTAAACTCCAAGCGCCTTTCGGAATGCCTCAACAACTCTTTCGGCTTTTTCTTTGGATAGCTCCGAGCTCAAAATCCATCACCTCCCTAAAAACGCGTTCAAGAACATCGGAATCTAGGTCTTCAGACCTTATACCCATCTCCACGAGCCTCTGGAGAACTCCAAGGGCGGTCTTTTGCAGGAATTCAACTGTTTCGAGATTCGTCATTCCGAGTCCGTTGATTTCGAATGGTTTTTCTCTGAACCTATCGTAATCCAGGCCGAGGTACTCCGCAATCACTCTTCTCAACGAAACGGAGTAATGGCTATCCTTTGCCATCGCCGTTGCGGCATATTCAACTGCCCTCTCCCTGTCAGAAGAGCCGAATACATGCAGCCCGAGCTCTATCTGTGTTTCCCTGCAGCCTGTTACGTATCTGTGCAGCTCTTCGACAGCCTTTTCAGGATCATTCGCTTTTAGCGGAATTTTTGCATCCTTTGCCTTTTCGAGAATTTCTTCGCAGATTTTTTGCGCCCTTGTGAGATCTCCAAGGCCTTTCGCGTGTGCGAACTGGTTTATAAGCGATTCTATATCTTCAAGAACATCTGCCATGGTCATTGGCGGGTATATGTGGTCCACGAGCGTTGCATAGCTTCGCCTTTTTGCGATAACACCCTCCATCGGGTTCGAGACCGCGTAAACATAGAGATGAGGGGAATCGTCGATGCTTATTTCCGGCCAGCAGCTCGGTGAAAGCCCGACTCCCTTGCCAGGACGGAATTCAAGGTATCCGTGTGTTCCGAAGTGAATCAAGACGTCG
>QNUZ01000219.1 GCA_004347865.1 Archaeoglobi archaeon
CTGTAAGGCCCCACTTTTCTCGTCTGGAATGATCGGAAATCCCGTCTTTTCTATTGCCTCCTTTACATCCATCTCCATCACCTCTTCTCAAGACCGTATATAGTAACGTAAGTGTAATGCCCCGTCCCGCCGACGTTGTGCGTGAGCCATCTTCCATTCTTTATGTCCGCCTGTCTGCCCTTGTCAGCCCTCCTAAGCAACTGCTTGTAAGCCTCAACCGCCATGCTTACTCCTGTGGCACCAATGGGATGACCTTTGGCCTTCAGTCCGCCATCCACGTTTACCGGAATTCTTCCACCGATATATGTCTGCCCTTCCCGTGCCAGTTTGTATCCCTCTCCGCGCTTGCAGAAGCCAAGATCCTCGTATGCCATGATTTCAGCAATCGTGAAGCAGTCGTGAACGTTTGCGCCGTCAAGTTGCTTTACTGGATTCTCAATCCCTGCCAGCTTATATGCCTGTTCTGCAGCATATCTTGCAGAGGCTAGACTTGTGAATTCTTCCCTTTTGCTGAGATTTGCAGTTCCTGTGCCAACTCCCTGCGAAAGTATCCAGATCTTTTCCTCAATGCCCATTTCCTTGACTTTCTTTTCACTAGCAAGAATTACGCACGCAGAGCCGTCTGTAATGGGTGAGCAGTCGAAGAGCTTCAAAGGCCAGGCGACGTATGGTCCCTTCATCACGGTAGCCACGTCGATCTCCTTGCGGAACTGGGCAAATGGATTCTTTGCACCGTAGAAATGGTTTTTAACCGCAACCTTTCCCAGATCTTCCTCCGTGGCACCGTACTTCATCATGTAGGCGCTTGCATGAAGCGCATAGTAGCCCGGGAATGTTAGCCCGAAATTCTCGAACTCCCAGAAGTAGCTCCCGAATCTTCCTATCAGCTCTATAACGCTCGGGTTGGGGGACTCCTGCATTTTTTCTATGCCGAGAACTAAAACAATATCGGCAAGCCCGGATTTTACTGCTGTATACCCTACCCTAACCGCAGCGCTCCCAGTTGCACATGCAGCCTCAACCCTCATCGATCCCTTTGGGGCCAAGTCTGCGTATTCCGCCATGATCGACGGAACCGCAAGCTCGCTGCTCCAAATTCCTAGGTTTCCAACTACAAAGAAGTCTATATCCCTTGGTTCAAGATTTGCCTTTTCCAGTGCTGGTTTCATGGATTCCCAGCAGAGCTCGGGGATATTCACGTCTCTTCTCGTTCCAAAAACCGAATGTCCGGCTCCTATCACTGCAACACCGGTCATGATAGCTACTAAAGAAGAGAGTTTATATCATTTTGTTTTTTGTCCGACGTTTACGAAAGAGTTATATTAAAAATTTCTACCAAAAATCATGCGAACTTCCGACTTTTACGACGTCGAAGAACTTCTGAGCGATGAGGATAGGCTCGTAAAAAGTTCCATCCGCGAATTCCTTGAAAAGGAGATAAAACCACTCGTTGTCGACGCCTGGCATGAGGAAAAGCCCCTGAACTTCAGGCAGATAGCGAGGAGGTTTGGAGAACTTGGAATGCTCGGCACATTCATCTCCGAGGATTACGGGTGTCCGGGAATGAGCTATACGACTTTTGGCATCGTTTGCCAAGAGGTCGAGAGGATCGACAGCGCTCTGCGAAGCTTCGTTGCCGTAACTTCGGGCCTTGTTATGTTTCCTATCTGGGCCTATGGAAGTGAGGAGCAGAAAAGGGAATTTCTGCCAAAACTGGCAAGGGGTGAGATTATCGGCTGCTTTGGCCTAACCGAGCCCAACGTTGGCAGTGATCCCGCAAGTATGGAAGCTACGGCAAGAAGGGAAGGAGATGTGTGGGTTATAAACGGGACAAAGACATGGATAAGCGAGGCCGAAATTGCGGATATAGCCATAGTGTGGGCAAGGGATGTCGAGGATCGGAAGGTGAAGGGTTTTATCGTAGAAAGAGGAACAAAGGGTTTTAAGCAATCTCTTATCAGGAAAAAGGGATCGATGAGAGCCGGTGATGTGGGGGAACTTTATCTAATGGACTGCAGAGTCCCTGAAGAGAACAGACTTCCGAATGCTCTCGGGATTAGAGCTCCCCTGAGCTGCTTGGATCAGGCACGTTACGGGATCTCCTGGGGTGCATTGGGGGCTGCAATAGACTGCTATGAGACTGCGCTGAACTATGCCAAGAACAGAAAGCAGTTCGGGGTTCCTATAGCCTCTTTCCAGTTAGTTCAGGAGAAGCTCGTTGAAATGCTGATCGAGATCACCAAGGGGCAGCTCTTGAGCTTTCGGCTGGCTCAATTGATGAACGCTGGAAAGGCCACTCCCGAGCAGATATCCATGGCAAAGAAGAACAACGTAAGAGTGGCAAGGTTCTGTGCAAGAACAGCAAGGGAAATTCTCGGAGCGAACGGAATAAGCCTAGACTACTCGCCGATAAGGCACATGGCGAACATAGAGAGTGTGTACACCTACGAAGGCACTGACGACATCCACACGCTCATTCTCGGAAGGGCGATCACGGGCATAGATGCATTTAGAAGGGAGCGAAAA
>QNUZ01000022.1 GCA_004347865.1 Archaeoglobi archaeon
CTATAGCTTTCAGCTTTTGATAACGCTAGTGAGCGCTTTGGGGGTATCCTTTGTCCTAAAAGACTACGTAGCGAGCGCAATAGCCGGAGTGATATTCAGGAGAGTCAGGCACATAAGACCGAACACGAGAATTAAGGTCATGACCAACCCAATGATAAAAGGTGACGTAGTTGAAATCGGATGGTTCAGAACTACGCTGAAGGAAGTGGGAGATGGAGAAAGGCTTCCAAGCGTTCATACAGGTAGGATTCTGAAGATTCCCAATTTCTTTCTTTTCAACAACCCTGTCGTGATATACGGTGAAACGATCACGGACGAGGTAGTTGCATACATCGATGCCACTGTCTTCGATCCAAAATGCGTTGACCTCATGCGGGAAGCAATCGAAAAGGAAGGACACAAGGTCGTGGAGGTAGGTGTTTTTCAGAAGGAGAACTACTTCATCGTTCACGGGATTTTTGAAAGCGACATTAGCGAGATGGTAGACGTGAGAAGCAAAATTCTTTTGAACTTCTTCAAAAAAGTTTCGTTAAAAAAGGCGGCTTAGCCCAGCCCCTTTCTTTTCATTTCAGGATAGAGGATCTCCTTCACCGAGTCGAGGAATCCTGTGTAAATGTGAGCATCAACGGCAAAATGGGCATAGCCATAATCAGGAAAACCCGTTAATTCTGCGACGTATTTTGTTAGCAAAGAGAAACCGAACATGTTAGCATGCATCGCCCCATAGGCATCGTTCGATCGCATGTAAAAGATCCCTTTGAGCTTTTCTCTACTGGTAACAAACTGATATCCCCTGAGGCATGGGGGATCTCTGCTGGTAAGATCCCAGGGGCGTGAGATTCCTATATAGCAGTCCCTCCTGCACCTATCACCTTTAAGCTTCTCTATTGCTTCGAAAAGCTGGTCAACTTTTACGGGATCTTTGAGGCAGAATCTGGCCCTTTCAGCGTACGTGTACTCCTCGCCCTCCTTTAAAATGCTCTCTCCAACTCTCTCAAGCAGTTTATCTGCGCAAATGATGTAGTCATGCGCGTAGTCGATGCCATAGCGCTCGGTAAACGGTGCTTTGTCGTGTATTCTGTTCTCCTCAGGCTTCAGGACCTCTACAAAGAGTCTATGGATGAATTTGCTCGTTTTTTGCCCTTCGAAAATATCCCACTCTGTTTCTTTGGTCTTCCCGTGGTTGTATATTACTTCGAGAGCAGAATGCCATGCAGATGAAAGGTAGTCCTCAATAAGATGGGTTCCAAGATTTGTGTGCCCATAAACTTCCTCCTTCGGTTCCGAAATCAAGCTTGCCCTCTTCAGGTCCCTCTCGTAAATATGGGGAACGGCTACGAGCATTGCGATACTTCCCGCTGGAAGTTCCGCCCCCTCGGCAACACTATTCAGAGCGTAGGAGAGGAATCGGAAGTTCGGTTCGAAGTAGTTTAGGCAGTCTAGAGAACGAACGTAGGCTGTAAGATGCAGTCTCTCGTCGAAGAGAAATGATATCTCGGTTATTGCCGGCGGATGTTGCGAAAGAGCGTCTTCTGGTCTCCATATTGGAATAGACACCCTTCTTGTATACCTCTTCTCACTCAGCTTTCCTACTGCAGCATTGAGGACTTCTCTAAACCTAGAAAGATATCTTTCGCCAAAGTAGTCCTTTGCAACTTCAGCCTCGGAAGGTTCTTCAACGACCAAAAAGCTGGGATCAATGCCGAGATAATTCCCAAACCTCGATCTGCAAAGAGTTCCATTCTCGATTATTTTTCCAACTATTGCCCTTTTTGCCTCCTCGCATTCCTTAGAGATTATCATCCATTTCTGTAAAAATTTTTGGTATTAAATCTTTATCCACTGGCATTCGTTGTTCACGCAGCCGCACTTCATTCCCGAAGGGTTGTAGCAATCCTTCCACTCGCAGGTTGTTGCAATGTCCTCGGAGACCCCCATGCAAACCTGTCCCGAACAGCCACCCACCTTGCAGTCCGCGTCGCTTTTGCAGCTCGCATGGGTCGACCAACCGCAGAACTCAGAGCTGCGCTTTTCAAGCTTCTTGGCTTCGCCGGAAAGTCCAACAAACTCAACGCCGATGTCGGTTGCATTGAAGATCTTCACCTCTTTCTGACAAAGGCACCTGAGAAGCTGGCCGTCATAATCCTTTTCAATTATTCTGTACACCTCTTCACCTCTCTCAACCAGAACTTCATCGCTTCCGCAGTTTACCGTGACGTAGGCCCTGAGAACTTTAGTCAGCGAATCGTAAACGTAGTAGTTTTCATAACCTCTGGTAAGGTCTGAGCAATTTCCGACTTCGAAATTCACTTTTGCCCACTTTTGCCCGCACTCGCCCCTGAAGAAGGCCCACTCTTCGCACTCTGTTTTGTCCGGGAAAACACAGATTCCTGCCTGACCTTCTGCTGTGTTCTCTATTCTGTACTCGTATCCCATCTGCTTACAGTAAACCGCTGCGGGATTTGCCACACTGGCATTATTTCCGATTGTTTCTTTGTTTTCGGCTTTATAGACATGCTTTAGAACTGAAATTCCAGAAATAACCACTATCAGTATTGCCAAACCGATGAGGATCCTGTTCATGTAATTCAATCAAGGATTCTATATTTATGTCTATTTTATTTGGAATATTTTATTAATTTCTAATCGTGATCTCGAGAAAGATTTTTCTAAACGGAGGAGAATCTTTTAGATGTGATAGAGCTTGTAAATGTGAAGAAGAGCTTTGGTAACAGCGAAGTTCTCAAGGGGATAAGTCTTAGGGTTAATGGCGAGATATACGGCATCCTTGGACCGAACGGTAGCGGAAAGACAACGCTGATGAAGATAGTGGCCGGAATTATGAAACCCTCAGCAGGTAAGGTTTTCGTTGAGGGGGTCGACGTTGAATCGGATCCAATAAGAGTTAAGCAGATCGTCGGCTACGTGCCGGAAACTCCGATCCTCTATGAAAGCCTGACTGTTTCGGAGCTTCTGAACCTTGTTGGTAAGGTCAGGGGACTGAATAAAGAGGAACTGGAGGAAAAGGTTGCAAACTTTGCTAGGGCTTTCGAGATAGAGGACTACTTGGACTCCCTAATAGCAACACTTAGTTTTGGGAACAGACAAAAGGTTGCAATTATCTCCGCTCTCCTCCATAACCCCAGTGTTTTGATCCTTGACGAAGTCATGAACGGACTTGATGTCAGATCGGCTAAGATACTGAGGGAGCTGCTTTTCAGATTTCGCAGAGAGGGAAAAAGCATTCTTTTTTCAACACACATCATGCCATTTGCGGAAAGGCTTTGCGATCGCGTGGGCGTCATTTATGAGGGTAAAATCGTGGCTGAGGGAAAAGTAGGGGATCTGAAAGACTTTGCAAAGGTTAAGGATCTTGAGGATGTTTTCCTGAAGCTTACGAGAGGTGAGGACATATCAGAAATCCTTTCCGCATTGATTTAGTCCCAGCTCTAGTTTCTGCGCTTTACAAAGAAGCGCATTTCCAGATGATGAAGAGAAATCCCGGGATCTCAGAGGAGACTTTGCTGAGAAGAATAAGGAAATTTAACGTGAAAAATAGCTTTATCATGCTGTTTTCTGTCTTTTTTTTCTTAGGAATTCTTATGGCTCTGTATTATCCCGATACCGAATATCTAAGGCTATCAATCACAACCTTCCTTTTTCTTTCTTCCATCTTCATGACAACGGTAAGCCTTCAGCAGACAACTTTCGCCGGTGTTTTCGAACCACTGAAAGCTATGCCAGTTCGGGGAGTGGAAAAGCACATTTCTGTACTTTTCCTCATAGATTCCCTTGCAGTTTTGGGAATCGCAGTACCCCCAGCCATCTTAATGGCCTCTAGAGAATTCCCGAGTACCGTTGTTTATTTTTTATGGCTGGTCTTCTCTGTTCTGTTTGGGCACACACTCGGAATGGTTTTTCTTGCAATTTTTGGTTTCAGAGTTGCCCAGAGGTCCAAGGCGATCTCGAAAATACTTTTTGGGGTTTTTGTGGCGGTTCTAATTTTAGCAATGATGCCAAATCTGCTTGTCTCTGGAATTTTTGGCGAGATCGCCGAGTTCTCAAGAAAATACTACTTCATTTACCCGTTTACCGTACTGTCCGAAATTAGAATGAGCTTCGCTTTGTTGCTCATTTACTGCTGTATACTCATTCCGTTAAATGCCAGAGTTTCCAAAGTGGGGGTTTCAAAACTCCTAGAGCCGAAATTTGAGATGACCTCCAAGGCGACTTTTAGAGTCTTCTCAGGCAACAAAATGGCGGCGCTGATTCTTAAGGATCTAAAGCTGATATATCGCCATCCTTCCGGTCTTGTTGGTGTCATTCTTCCGTTTATAGTAATAGTTCCTCAGATAATCGTGTTAGGGAGCCTGAGCGGTGGAAATGCAGTAGTGATCCAGGCAATTTCTACTGTGGCTCTTTTTTCGCCCATAATCCTCGGTCTAATAACGAGGGGTGAGGGAAGAGAAATAGACTTTCTGAAAAACCTTCCGATCTCTAAGGAGGATTTTATGCTCAGCAAGGTTCTGACATCTAGTTTTATAGTCTGTTCGGCTTCTTTAGTACTTATTTTAATTGCGTTTATGTTTGGCGCAACACCCCTAGCTTTTCTGATTGCAGTCCCACTGCCAATGATTACCTGCCTTTTTAGCGCCTTGTATCTGTTCGATTATCCAAGTAGAGAGGTCGGAATTCCAGACATGGGGATCAGGAGAATGGCAGTTCTTTTGTTTATGTGCATAATCTTGGTCGCTCTGCTTTTGGCACCTACGCTGCTTTTTGCCAACTTTTTTGGTTATGCATTAACATTTTTCCTTTCGCTGATAATTCTCGCATTTATGTTTCGCAGACTTAGAAATTTAGAAAGGACTATATCTTAAAAGCCTTCAGCAGAGTAGGTGGTGCTGTGATCGAGTGCGATATAGCAATCGTAGGGACTGGGCTTGCAGGGATGCGTGCGGGTGTTGCGATAGCGGAGAAGAGTAGAAAAGTCTCCGTAGCAATGATTTCGAAAACCTACCCAATAAGATGCCATAGTGTTTGTGCCGAGGGGGGTAGCGCAGCAGTTTTAAGAGAAGGAGATAGTTTTGAACTTCATGCTTGGGATACGGTTAAGGGTAGCGATTTTCTAGCGGATCAGGATGCGGTTGAATTTTTCGTGCGGGAGTGCCCCAAGGAAATTATAAGGCTTGAAAACTGGGGCTGCCCGTGGAGCAGGACACCAGACGGAAAAATAGCCCAGAGGGCTTTTGGAGGGCAGAGTTTTAACAGAACAGTTTTTGCTGCAGACAGAACGGGGTTCCATGAAGTTCATACACTCTACGAAAGGTTGCTGAGCTACGACAACATCGAGTTCTTCAATGAATACTTCTTAACTAACTTGGCAATCGAAAACGGCAGAATTAGTGGAATAGCTACGGTCAATTTGAAGACGGGAGACATTGAGTTCTTTAAAGCTAAAGCCGTGATCCTTGCCACCGGTGGAGCCGGAAGGCTCTACGGTTTCACGACCTACAGCCATCAGGTGACAGGAGACGGAATGGCGATTGCTTATCGTTGCGGGATTCCTTTAAAGGACATGGAATTCATGCAATTTCACCCCACTGGTCTGATCCCTTCCGGAATTCTAATGACGGAAGCTTGCCGGGGGGAGGGTGGATACCTTAGAAACAGAAACGGTGAGAGATTCATGCAGAAGTATGCCCCGGGTAAAATGGAACTGGCGCCAAGAGACGTCGTTGCCAGAGCTATGTGGAAGGAAATAATTGAGGGCAGGGGTTTTGAGAGTGAGCATGGCCCCTATATCGCGCTCGATTTGACGCATCTGGGGGAGGAGAAGATCGAGGAGAGGCTGCCAATGATTAGAGAGGCGGCAATTAAATTTGCCGGTATTGATCCAGTCGAAGAACCCATTCCCGTAAAACCTGTTCAGCACTACACGATGGGGGGCATTCACACGGACATGCTTACGCAAACACCGGTTAAGGGGCTTTTTGCAGCCGGGGAATGCGCATGCGTCAGCATCCATGGAGCAAACAGATTGGGAAGCAACTCCACGGTTGAATGCCTTGTATTCGGTAGGGTTGCGGGGGAGATGGCCCTGAAATTCGCAGAAAATTCAAGGAGCCAGGAAATTCCAAAGGGATTCATCAAGGAAGAGGAGAGCAGAATATATGATAGACTCGGGAAAGGTGACGAAAATCCTCTTTTGATAAAGAGGGAGCTAAATGAAACGATGGATAGGAATTTATGGATTTTCAGAGATAAGGAGGGATTAAAGGATGCCGTAAGAAAGATCAGGGAGCTTAAGGAGAGATACAAAAAAGCTGCAATTTCGGATAGTTCAAGGAAATTTAACGTTGCGTTGCTTTCCACGCTGGAAGTTGGTTATCTTCTCGATTTGGCTGAGATCGTTGCCACCGGCGCCCTGCTAAGAACCGAGAGCAGAGGTGCTCACTACCGCCTTGACTATCCAGAAAGAGACGATGAAAACTGGTTGAAACACACCCTAGCTTATTATACCCCAGATGGCCCAAGATTCGAATATCTGCCAGTTACAATAACGAAGTGGAAACCTGTGGAGAGGACGTATTGAGGTGAATATATGAAATTCAGGATAAGGAGGTTTGACGAAAGAAGAGGTGTTTACTGGCAAACATTCGAGGTTCCCGTTAGAACCGCTATGACCGTTCTCGACGGACTGTTCTACATCAGGGAAAATTTCGACCAAAGCCTCGCATTTAGGGCCTCTTGCAGGATGGGAATATGCGGTAGCTGTGCGGTCAAGATCAACGGGAAACCCAGACTAGCCTGCGAAACTCCCGTATCTAAGTTCAAGGAGGTTAAGGTTGAGCCACTGGATAACTTTGCGGTCATAAAAGATCTTGTTACGGAGTTTGTCGGATTTTTCGCAAGGCAGAAAAGGGTTAAACCTTACCTGATAAACCCGAATATCAGCTATGAGAATCCAGTCGAGCAAATTCAGACTCCAAAACAGTTGCAGGTCTATTACGATTTTTCACTCTGCATAAAGTGCGGAGCATGCTACTCTGTTTGTCCTGCATCAGCCACTCTTGAAAGTTACTTGGGCCCAGCCGCTCTCGTTGCGGCTTACAGATTCATTGCTGATAGCAGGGATCACGGCAGAGATGAGAGACTGAAGATTGTCTCTGGTGCTGAGGGCGTCTGGCGTTGTCACTCTGCAATGGAGTGCAGCGAGGTATGTCCGAAGCAGATTGAACCGGCCAAAGCGATCCAACTTCTCCGCAGAGCAACTTTGAGGTGAGAGCGTGGGACTGATGAGCTGGTTTAAGTACCGTTCTCCTTTTGGAATGGCCTTCATGTTTCAGCGCCTCACAGGACTGATCCTCGTGTTTTATCTGTGCCTGCATCTTGCCTATCTCACATCACTACAGGAAAGGGAGCTTTACGAGTACTTCACGAGCGTAACAGTCTCGAAGCAGTTCTTCATCTTCGACTCAATGCTGATACTCTGCGGTGTGTTCCACGGCCTGAACGGGATCAGGATAATCATTCACGAACTTGGTTTTGCGCATGAGCACAGAAATGCCATCCTCGTCCTCTTTGCATTCTTGGCTATTCTTGCATGGCTTTACGGCAGTTATATCATGTACATGGCCTTAGGTGGTTGAAATGCGGGGTTTTGAACCTTTAGCTTGGCTTCTTCAGGCAGTAACCGGGTTATTGATGGTCATTCTGATCACAGTGCACTTTTTTGTAACGCATTCGGCGCACGACCTTCTGAGCTACGAAAGTGTTGTCGAAAGGCTTTCAGGCTTTGGCTATAGGCTTTTCTATGCTTTGCTGCTTTTGGTAGTCTCATTCCATGCATTCAACGGATTAAGAGCGATAATTTTGGATACGGAATCGGGGATGAAAAGAAAAAGACTTGTGAACGTCTCGGTCTTTCTGATCGCGTTAGTTGCAGTTGCTTACGGTCTTTTCTTGCTCTTTAGACTGTGATTCATTTTTTAAATTTGAAGGTCGGCGAATCAATCCATCTTTACAGCTGAAGCCTCGCCCTTCCCCTCATCTGCTCATTCATCCAGAGCTAAAGCTCTGGGCTTTCTGGGCACCCATTTTTATAATCGGGTTGGGCGCCCTGAACATGGCGAGAATTTGCAGGACCATAATCCCGGGCCCCTCATGGGGTAGGGATAACGGGGGGACGCAGCCCCTGCTTCTGAGGTGGAATGGGATGACGTGGGAGCCTAAAAGGGCTGTGAACAGCAGACCAATGAGAGCCTTAGAAGCAAGAATCTCCCGGCTTTAGCCGCGAAGACTGTCAATTGGCTTTCAAAGGAGTGCATTTAATTGTCTTCTGGTATTCCATCAGCTCCGGTAGCATGGAATTGTCTGGAATGAAAATTCGGAATATCACAATCCCCCTTGTGCTTGGTGAAAAGACGCATTTTTCGGCATTACAGCTCTTTTTTGTCGTTAAAACCACAGATAAATTTTCTTTTACGGTTCTGTCGTTTATCGTGAAGAAGTTGTCCGTATTTAGCGAATAAAAGGAAGCGGACCAATACGTGAAGTTCGGAACCTTAGCTTCGATTAAAAGGTCTGAATTGCTTATGTCGAATACACAGGCAGAGTAGAGGATATCCGGGCTTGGCATGACCACTTTCTTAAAGCTTGCATTTATGGGCAACTGATAATAAGCTTCGTTAACTTTCACCTCACTTTTCGTTGCGAAGTAGCTGGAGATCGCAATTAGGTATGGATATGAGTAGATAAAGGCCAGATGTGCTATAATGGCAGAAATTAGGATTACAGCAATTGCTCTTGTCCTAACCTTCATCTGCATCCCTCCAAGATTATTTTGGGCAGTTTTAGGCTATTCAGATTCTCATAAACAGTCTTATCTGGATTGTAAAGCCTCAGAGTTATGTAAAACCATCCATCTCCTCTAAGAGGGATCCAGTTTTCCCCCTTTGGGTTCTTTGAGATGTATACCGTCCAGTTACCGTTATGCCTCACCACGTTCGCAGAAGTTACAGAGTATTTGTTGTATTCGTTCGGGATCAGGTAGTTGTCTTCTCCGTAGACTGTGATGCTCCACCACCTTGCGGGTAGATCTATGCCTTCAACTCTGTAGTCGCAGTTTCTGTTCAGTCTTCTCTCTCCGTCCGTGTCTGCGATGAAGTAAATTGCTTCTGATTTGTTTAGTATGTAGAGATAATTCTTTGCAACGATCGCTCTGGTATAGGGATCAGCCTGATGAGAACCTGCCACCATTGAAGTTTTCCAGGGGCCATTTTGGATCCAGAGAAAACTTGGAGATAGGCAAAGAATCAAGTAGGCAGATATTATGCCCAAGGCTATACCAATAAGGATTTGCCAGATCAATTTCACGTTTTTTAGTTTAGATTCCGTTTAAAAATTTTTCTGATCAGCTGTGTTTGAACTATGAACTCTGCTTCACTCCACCGTCTAGCCTTGCTTTCTGAGCACAGGATTTCTCAGAACTCCTATGCTTTCTATCTCCACTTCTACAATGTCGTTGCTCTCCAGCGGCCCGACGTTGGCCGGAGTTCCTGTGGCTATAATGTCTCCTTTTTCGAGAGTCATTACGGAAGAGACGAACTCAATGAGGGTTGGAACGTCAAAGATCATGTTCGAGGTGTTTGATCTCTGTTTTACTTTACCGTTAACCCGCGTTTCGATTCTGAGACTTGAAACGTCTTCGATTTCAGCAATATATGGCCCAATCGGAGCAAAGGTGTCAAAGCTCTTTGCTCTTGTCCACTGGACATCCTTAGCCTGTAGATCTCTGGCGGTGACATCGTTGAAGCATGTATATCCCAGAATGACTTCCTCAACCTTTTCCTTTGGCACACTCTTGCACCTTCTTCCGATCACGACTGCAAGCTCTCCCTCGTAGTCGACCCTTTTCGATGAATTCGGAAGCATTATAGGGTCTCCATCCCCAATTACAGCGCTTGGGGGTTTCAGGAAGATTATTGGTTCCTCCGGAATAGGCATACCAAGCTCTTCAGCATGATCCGTGTAGTTCAGTCCAACTGCGATTATCTTCGTTGGAACCGCTGGCGGGAGGAATTTGACGGAACTTAGCGGAAATTCAACGGATTCGAACAGCAAAGTATCTTTTTTAATTTCGAATTTTCCCTCGTAGACTTTTCCCCGTGCAAGGAACCTCCCTATCATTTCAGGGCCTCCAGCTCTTTCCTGAAAAATCCCACCTGGTCAGCATTTATGTCTGCAAATACCACCCTTTTTAGGGAACTCCTGCCAGAGTCGAGATGTTTTTTCAGTTCCTCGATCATTATTTTCGCAGCTAGATCTTTCGGCAATCCCCCAACCCCTGTTCCAAGAGCGGGAAAAGCGATACTCTTCACTTTCAGCTCTTCAGCCTTTCTAAGCGCGGCGATCATCGCAAGTCTGACCTTCTCTTCATCTGTTTTGAAATCCAGTTCCATTGTAGGCGAGTGAATCACGTACTTTGCTTTCAGCCTTCCTGCAGAAGTCGCAATGGCGGAACCTATCTTTATTGGCCCCTGTCTCACGGCCTCTTCTTCGATTTCCTTTCCTCCGGCTCTCTTTATCGCACCGGCCACACCACCCCCCATTATCAGGTGGGTGTTCGCAGCGTTGACTATTGCCTCGACTTCGAGCTTGGTGATGTCCCCGTGCATAACCTCGATTTCCACCCCTCTGTAAACGACCTTGTCCATGGATAGAGTTTTCTCCAGAATAATAAAGATTTAGCCTACAACCGAAACCCCTAAACTTTAAATTGAGAACGCGAAGCAACAAACCCTCCCCTGCGCTTTGCATACTCAAGAAACCTTGAAAGGAGCAAATTTTTACCCTCCAAACTTTCTGCATTGCCCAGTGCAATGAACTTTCTCCTAGCCCTCGTTAGAGCAACGTTGAAGATTTTCCTGTCCGATGGGAAAAACAAATTCCTGGTTGCCGTGATCGAGTATATTATCACGTCCTTTTCCCTTCCTTGGTAGCTGTGAACGGTTGCAACTTCAGAGTTAATACCGAAATCCGCCAGGATTGACTTGATAAGTTCTCTCTGCTTTACGTAAGGCGTAATAATCCCTATCTCATCTTCTCCTACCGCGTCTACTAGCTCTTCGCAGATTTCACAGGCCTTCTCTGCTTCAGCCTCGTTTATCTTTGAGGCACCGATCTTTTTCTCTTCACCCCTGCAGTCAATGAACAAAACGGGTTTCTCGGGATCCCCCACTTCAGGAATGGTAGTCTCGACCTTGGGTATCTTAATCCCGTAGCACCTCGCGTCGATTTCGAGATTTCCGTAGATCTCTCTCGCTGAGAAACCAATTATGTCAGCATTGCATCTGTAGTGTCTTCTGAGCCACAGACTTCTTCCGAAGATATCGTATAGATAACCAAAGGCGGAAAACCTTACGGCATTCGGCACGTTTATTTCATAGACAGGTGGTAACTGATAAGGATCCCCGACTATTACTGCCCTTTTGGCCCTTTCGAGTGCTAGGAGAGCGGTCGAAATGCATGTATTGCTGGCCTCATCGATGAAAACGATATCAAAATCGTAATTTCGTAGAACGCTCATAGCACCCTTCAGGATTGTAGATCCAACAACGATTTTTCCATTTTTAAGAATCTCCTCCTGAGCTTTCGTTATTTCCTTGTATGCTGAAGATATCCTAGCCGCGAGCTCCTCATAAGTGCTGAATCTTATTGAAGAGAGAACTTTCGCTTCTACGCTGTGCCTGCGCACGTCTTCTGTAAGTTTTGAGGGATGTCCTATTCTCAGTGCCCTTTCAAGTTTCTCTAGAACATTGTCCACTGCGATGTTCGTGTTTGACGTAACCCAGACTCTAAACTCCTCTGCAAGCTTTCTTGCGGATTCTGCTATGAAAGTTGTTTTCCCTGTGCCGGGTGGACCTATAACCAGGAGTATTTCCCCGTCATCCAAGGAGCAAGAAGCGGAAAAACAATCTTTTTGCCATCTATCTAGCCATTCAGGAGCCGGTACCTTTTTAATTCCGCCCCAGTATTCGAAGTCAAGAATTTCGTCAATTCTGCTCGTAACCTCCTTTCTAAGCGCTATGCTGAGCAAAGTTTCTGCTTCGACGATTCTGTTTCCCTCGACTCTTTCGAACTCTTTTATTGCCAGCAAATAACCGCCTTTTGCCTTTCTTGCATCTATAACCCAGCCAAAGGGTGTTATTTCGTGATCACACCAGGCAACAGCAGTTCCAGGTGGGATATGGCCCGAGGAGAGAACAACAGAGATGTCCCCTTTTCTTGCGAGAATCTCGGCGTCGTAGATGTCTCCTCTTAAAATCCTCTTCTCAATGGCGCTCTCGAGTTTATCGAGGAGCTCTGACAAGTTCATACAAGATTCCATAGCTTTCCTTCCGCTATTTCCTGGGCAAGCTTCATTTCTTCTGCTGTCAGCCTCCTAGAAATCTCTGGATACTCAAAGGCCTTGAATATAGGATGATACTGAAACATCAGATTGAACCTCACATCCCTTCCCAGATTCTCCGCGACCCAGTCCACCACTTTGGCTGTACAGCACTTGATGTGATTCGGCATTACCAGATGGCGAATCAGAAGCTCTCCGTTATCTTTTGCCCTCAGAAAGTTTCTTTGGACAACTTCAGTGTATCTCGGGACTTTCGAATACCTCAAAGCGCACCGGTCATTTCCATATTTGAAATCCCCCAGCCAGACGTCGACGAAATCCTCGATTATATCCGCAAGCTCTAAGCTGTGATACATGTTGGAATTCCAAACTACGGGAATATTCGATCTGACATCGATCAAAATTTCCGATATCGTGTGAGCGTGCTGATCCGGATTTCCGCCAACGAAGTTCACATTTCTGCTTCCCTGTCTGTAGCGTACGTCTATCATCCTGGCAAGCTCTTTTGGATTCACTGGCTGATCATCGCTGTATACTATGTCGTAATTCTGGCAGAAGACACATGCAAATGTGCATCTGTTGAAGAAAACCGTATGCGAAGGGACTAATTCGGGTTCTTCACCCATATGCAAGAATTCGCTGCTGTAGTAGCTTTTATCCGAGCACTTGCAGAATCCCCTAGTTTTGTACCTGTTTATTCCACATCTGCGTTCACAGAAATTGCACTCTTTAAGCATTTCCTTGAGAATGTCCCTTTTCAGATGTAGTAGTGAGTATTGGGAGGGTTCTTGCTTTAAAATTTCGATAGTTGAATCCGAGAGAATTTTATTGAAATCCTTTTTTAGCTTTGAATGAATTTTTAGAAGGTCCTCAAAATTCTCGGCCTTTTCTGCTTCGATTCTTTTGAGTATCTGGAATTTAGCAACTGCAGCCCCGTTATTTATCGCTGTGTATCTTTCAAGACCTCTTACCACAGAGCAATTACGCACGCTCGTAATAAGTTTTTATCCCATTTGGCTGAAAATCCAAAAGGCATATATTTTCAGATCACCATGGCTCCTTGGGCCGGGGTTGCCGAGTGGCAAGGCGCACGCCTGGAGTTCGCGGGACAGATAGCGTGTGGGCATCGCCCGCGTGGGTTCAAATCCCACCCCCGGCGCATTGCGCAAAGAATTGTTCATCTAGCCCAGATTCTTCAATGGCATCTTTTGAAATCCAGCCATAGAATTGGGTTGCCAATGGCACTGACCTCCTTCACGCCCTGAAGGGCAGGGTTTTCGGTTGTAAAAAAGTGAAGAAGTTGTGTGCATTTGAAATCCATAAGCTTATTAATATTTGTGCAGAAATGCAGTTAAATGAAACCCATTGTCGTCAGGGGGCTGGTAAAGAAGTTCGGAGAACTTAGAGCTGTTGATGGTGTGAGCTTCGAAGTTGAAGATGGCGAAATCTTCGGTTTGCTTGGGCCAAACGGTGCAGGAAAGACCACTACAATCAAAATTCTTGTCACTCTGTTAAAGCCAACTTCTGGAGAAGTTTTTGTTGCGGGAAATGATGTCATTAAAAAACCCAGTTTGGTCAGAAAGAGTATAGGAGTTGTTTTTCAGGATACAACACTTGAGCTGGACTTTACCGCTCGAGAGAACCTTGACTTTCATGCTAGACTTTACGGGATGACCAAGGAAGAGAGAAAGAGAAGGATAGAGGAAGTGCTCTCTCTCGTAGAACTGTCGGAAAATGCAGATCAACTTGTTAAAAACTTTAGTGGGGGAATGAAGAGGAGACTTGAAATCGCCCGTGGACTGCTCCACTTTCCAAAGGTTCTTTTCCTTGATGAACCAACTCTCGGCTTAGATGCGAGAACCAGAAGGAGGATCTGGAAGTATCTGAAGGAATTCAAGGGCGAAACCACTATCATGCTGACAACGCATTACATTGAGGAGGCGGAGAAACTCTGTGATCGGGTTGCAATCATGCAAAGGGGCAGAATAATTGCAATGGATTCGCCTGAGAGGCTTGTGAGACAGTTAGAAGGAGAGAGAGTGACGATCAGGGCCGAAAATGTGCTCAAACTTAAAAGTGCTCTGAAGGATTACAGCGTTTTGGAGAACAACGGGAGGCTTGAAATTTTCGTGAAAAATGCTGAGTACTTCCTTCCAAAACTCTTCGAAATCGCAAGAGCTGAAGGAGTAGCCATTGAGGAGGTTGGCGTTAGAAAAGCCTCCTTGGAAGACATATACGTTAAGCTGACGGGTGGAGAGATATGAGCGAAATCCAGGGCATTTATGTTCTCTGGCTCAGAGACGTGAAAAAGTTCTTCAGGATTAAGAGCAGGTTCATAGGCTCTCTGGGTATGCCAGTTTTTTTCCTTATATTTCTTTCAATTGGCTTCAGGAGGGCTGTCATCCCCTCAATGCCTTCAGGTATTAGCTACGGTGAGTTTGTGGTGCCCGGAATTGTTGCGATGGTCCTCCTTTTTTCGGGTACATTCTCAGGGGTTTCGGTTGTCTGGGACAGGCAGTTTGGATTTCTCAGGGAGATCATAGTTTCTCCGGTGAGCAGGGTTACGATTGCACTCGGAAGAACACTCGGTGGTGCCACGGTGGCCCTACTTCAGGGTCTGCTTCTGCTTATTCTGAGCCTTCTGATTGGATTCAGACTTCCAATATCCGCAATTCCTGCCGTAATCCTTTCTATGTTCCTCATAGCAGTGGCGTTCACAGGGCTTGGAATACTCTTCTCCGTATTCATGCGCGATGTTCACGGGTTCCAGATATTGATTAACTTTTTCGTTTTCCCGATATTCCTAATCTCTGGAACTCTCTTTCCAATTTCGGAGTTTCCAGAACCAGTTGCGAGCATTTCAAAGCTCAACCCCCTAACCTACGGTGTCGATGCAATGAGGTATGCGATTCTCGGCCTTTCGGAGATTGACCC
>QNUZ01000220.1 GCA_004347865.1 Archaeoglobi archaeon
CATGGGAACGGTAAAGCCTGCATACATAAAGGTAATAGCGAATGAGCTGCTTAAGAGGTATCCGGAGTTGTTCACTTCGAACTTCGATGAGAACAAGAAGCTCGTATCCCAGCTTACGACGATAACCAGCAAGACGATCCGCAACAGGGTTGCCGGATACATCACTAGGAAGGTCAATCGGAGCGTGAAGGGATAGAGATGTTCAAGGGAGTAATCCCCGCGATAATTACGCCCTTCAAGGAAGATTTCAGCGTCGACTATAAGGGATTGGAAAAAGACATCGAATACATGGAAAAACATGTGGATGCCTTTGTTCCATGCGGAACTACTGGGGAAGCCTCCACTCTTGGCTACGAGGAGCATGTTGAGGTTGTTAGATTCGTTGCCGAGACCTCCAAGCTGCCAGTGATAGGAGGTTCGGGATCGAATTCAACAAAAGAGGCCATTTGGTTAACAAAGGAGGTTGAGAAGGCCGGAGCTGAAGCTGCATTGCTAGTGACTCCGTACTACAACAAGCCAAATGATGCAGGAATCTTTGAGCACTATAAGGCCATTGCAAAGGAAGTCTCTATTCCCATGATCGTTTACAACATCCCCGGAAGGACGGGAATAAACGTTTCCGCCCAGCTGATGGCAAAGCTAGCTGAGATAGACAATATCGTTGGAGTGAAGGAGGCCAGCGGAAATCTGAAGCAAATTTCCGAGATAATACGGATCGTTAAAAAGAGGAACTTCACCGTTCTTTCCGGTGACGATTTTCTAACGCTTCCAATCCTGGTCCTAGGTGGGAAGGGAGTTATAAGCGTTGCTGCAAACGTAGCGCCAAAAATGATGAGGGAACTCTACGACGCCTTCGAGAGCGGGAATATCGCTAGGGCTATTGAGCTTCATCACAGGCTCTCCCCACTTTTCGATGCACTTTTCATCGACACGAATCCGATCCCCGTGAAAAAGGCCCTCGAACTTATGGGTTTGCCGGCTGGGAAGCCAAGGCTGCCGCTGGTCGAGCTATCTCCCGATAAAACCGAGAAGCTCAGGGCAGTACTCAAGGAACTGGGGCTTCTTTAATTTTGTTATAACCGAAAAATTCGCCCTTCAGGGCGGGTAGCTCACTTTTAGACGTTTGATTTCGGAATCAGATCATTCAAGAATCTTGAGTAGAAAAAAATTTGAAACCCTTTTGTGAGTTAAATACATGAGGCTTGCAATTGCTGGAGCAGCGGGGAGAATGGGGAGACTGATAGTTAAGCACGCCAAAAATGAGGGCTTAGCGATCGCTCAGGCCTTCGACATCGTCGAAGTCGGGAAAGACGCTGGAGAAATTGCAGGGATTGGAAGAATAGGAGTTCAGATTGAGAATAACATCGAAAAGCTCGATGCAGACGTTCTTGTGGACTTTACGAATCCTGAGGCATGCCTCAGGAATGCCAGAACCGCGGCCGAGAAGGGTGTGAAACTCGTAATCGGAACTACAGGATTCAATGCGGAGCAGAGAAGGTTGCTTGAGGAGACATGCAGAAAAGTTCCCACGGTGATATCGCCGAACTTCAGCATAGGCGTAAATGCATTTTTCAAGATTGTGGAATACGCAGCTTCGCTCCTTCAGGACTACGACGTTGAAATCTTCGAAATTCATCACAAAATGAAGAAGGATGCGCCCAGCGGAACGGCCATAAAAACAGCGGAAATAATAAGAGATGTGCTTGCAAAGAAAGGAAAACACCTTGAACTCAAGTTCTGCAGGGATGCCAAGAGGGGAGAAGAAATCGGAGTTTTTGGAATTCGCGGCGGAGACGTCGTAGGCGAACATACGGTTCTTTTCTTCGGAGAGGGAGAGAGAGTTGAAATAGTTCACAGGGCGACCAGCAGAGACTGCTTTGCAAGGGGGGCGATAATGGCCGCGAAGTGGATAGCGGAAGTGAATGAACCGGGAATCTACAGCATGCTTGATGTGCTTTAAATGAAAACCTCACCTGAATATGTGCCTCTCTGAAACGTTCATCCTTATCAGAGGCTTTGTTAAATGCCTTCTGGCGCAGGGTGGAACCTCGTAGTATCCGGTTGAGATCTTCCTGGGAACCTCCATTCTGCATTTTTCTCCTGCTTTTGTCTTGCAGGCCTTACATCTGAATCCCTGTCCTTTTCCAGCCGACTCCATTCTCTTCCCGCAGATCGGGCAGAGTGGATTCAGCTCGATAACCTGGCTTTCAAGCTTCAGAATTCTTATTTTCTCTAGGTTCAGCGTTTCCCTCTTCACAGATCCGTAGACCTCTACCACATCTCCGGGCAAAAGGGATCTGATGACGTTGCGGAACTGCTTGGTCGGTTCAAAGGCAGCACATTTCAGGATTCCGGGGGGGATTCTTAGATCGAAGAAAACGTGCCCTCCGGGTATGTCGTAGGGTCTCCTCGCAACCTGTCCCGTTATCCTGTACGACCTGAAATTTCTCACCTCGCTGCTTTCAATGATGTGCATGTCGGTTGCGTGGTTCGTCAGAAAAATCTCA
>QNUZ01000023.1 GCA_004347865.1 Archaeoglobi archaeon
CCAGATTTCTTTGCTGGCTTTGAAGGAGATATCGAACAACACGACCCATCTAGCTGACTTTGGGTCCGGAATAAACCATCTCGGAAGCAACTCGACCACGGTTTTTGGAGATCCTGGAGGGACAAGAGGCATATCAAGGCTTTTAAGTGGAGCATTAGCTGCGCTCAACAACTCCTCGAAGCTTTATCGTCCGGGGGAAACAGTCCTCCAAGCATACGCTAGCTCCGTCGCCGATGCATTTTACAGTTCCGTTCTGTTCATAATCGAACTGTCCAAGGCAATTCCAAATGCCTTTACCACCTGAAAGCCTCGCCCTTCAGGGCGGGGAGGAGGTCAGCTAGCAACTAAGGAATTCCAGTTCAATTTTTGATCGTAGAGGTTTGGCCGATCCCCCTTCCAGAAAGCTTTATAATCCTCTCAACGACTGCTCTGCATGCCAAGGCCTGCATTGATCCTTCTGGCCGCTTTCTTAGTATTCGCGGCCTTCACGCTCTACCACAGCATATCCTCATCGCTCACCCCCTCTGATCTCATAAAAATGGAAAGGGCCGAAAAGGTCGTTGTGAGCGGAAGGGTTGAAAATCTTAAAAGGGAGGATGGACTTTTTAGCTTTTACATCTCGGACGGAAATTCGAGGATAAGGGCGGTTTATGACAAGGAAATACAGGGGGAGGAGGTAATAGCAACCGGGGACTGGGAGAACGGAACCCTTTACGTTAGGGAACTTCTGAGCAAGTGCCATACGGATTATAGGGGTGGTTGATTGGTTGGCTTTGAGCTCCTGCTTCTCTCCTCACTATTCTCAGCTCTGTCCTCGATTCTCTTTTTGCTTTCCAGAAAGAAGCTGAATTTTGCTGAATTTGCCGAAATCTCTCTTTATACCTCTCTCTCGCTGTGCTTTGCGGCCATGCTTTTGCTCCTCCACTATCTGCTCACCGACAACTTTTCGGTCTACTACGTCTACGCGTACTCGCAGAGAGAGATGGGCTTTGAATACAAGATAGGAGCCCTCTGGGCAGGAGAAGAAGGTTCTCTGCTCCTCTGGACTTTTTTTAGCCTTCTTGTTGCATCGATTTTCGCAAATCGCGGCAGGAAGGATACAAAAAAGGTGAAGGCACTAGCAATACTGACGGCAATTTGCACCTTTCTGCTCGTCATGAATTTGTTCTCCGACGCATTCGTGGTTCTGCCCCAGAAATACAACAACGGTCTGGGAATGAACCCGCTGCTAAGAACACCCGAAATGATAATACATCCCCCCCTGGTCTTCTTCGGCTACGCACTGGTGGCCTGCATCTTCGCCGCACATCTCGCGGGGATAGAGGACAGGAATCTTGCGAGGACCGCTTGGGCTTTTCTGACGGCGGGAATAGTTCTGGGCGGATGGTGGGCATACAGAACACTTGGCTGGGGGGGTTTCTGGGGGTGGGACCCCGTCGAAAACGCCTCCCTGCTTCCCTGGCTTTCGCTCACAGCTTACCTCCATGCAAGGAAAGGGAAAGAACTTTTCGCCTACCTTTCCATGGTCTTCGTCGCCTTCACGGCTTTTGTTACCAGAAGCGGAATTCTAAGCTCCGTCCACTCCTTCGGAGAAGATCCGACCGGATGGGCGTACCTTTTCCTGATTCTCGCAACTGCCCTTCCAATTGCGAGGAACTGGGAACTGGGGGATCGCTGCTACACATCCCTTATCTTCGGGTCGATGATGGTGGTGGTTCTGCTGGGAACCGTGGCAAACCTGTTTAGAAGTGTGGAAAGGAGCTACTATCTGATAACTTTCACCCCGATATTCTTTTCGGCAGCTCTTTTTGCCCTGTGCAGTCTCAGAAACTCGAAAAGGAGGCTGATCCATATTGGAGTTGTCCTTCTGTTCGTTGGCTCGACTTCTGTCTGGTTTTTCGAGCAGAAGCAGACGGTTATCCTCAACCCCAGCGGTGAGGCTGGAGGAATTGAATTCAACCTCACGGATGTCATATCTAGCTGGACACCTGAAAAAACGATTGTTAGGGCAAGGATCCTCAGCCCCCTTGGAACGATCGAGCCTGAAATCCACGTTTACCCGCAGTCAACAGTTTCCAGGGTTTTCATAATCAGCACTCCGGTGATGGACTATTACTTTGCGATGAAGAGAGCTGGAAGCGATTTCGCCGAGATAGAGTTCTACAAGGTCCCGCTTATTGCCTTTGTCTGGCTCGGATCCGCTTTGCTGATCCTTGGTCTAGTTTCGCACAGGTTCAGGCCAGGAAATTAACCCAACTATAAGATTGGCAAAGTTTAAAAACCCCTCTTGCCAATAATCTCAGAGCTCCGGTGGTGTAGCCCGGTCAAACATAGGGGACTCTCGATCCCCTGCCCCGGGTTCAAATCCCGGCCGGAGCATAATTTCTCAATCCAATCTAATTCTTCTATCCTTCGGAACATAATTCCTTAAAACTCTTCCGTCCCCTTTTCCGCATCCGAGAAAGTACTGCCCCCACTTCAGGATCCAGAAACCCTCCACGTTCGCTTCTATATCCTCTCCAGCGAGCCATCGCATGGCCTTTTCTTGATCGATCTCCAACACCGACTTTTTTGCAACTCTCCCGACAATGAAACTCCCCTCTATGGAAAGCCTCAGGCCATCCTTTTCCATCTTTCCGAAGTAAATCCCAGCCTTTCCCTTTATGGGGCATTCTGAGTCTCTGTAGGCGTAAATCCTGCCTTTGCCGCTCGTGAAGAACTGGAGATCAACTTCGGCCCCGAATTGTTCTCTGAGAAGCTTCCTCACTTTCTCAGTTTCGCAACAAAGAAACCTTCCGTGTCGTTCATCTGCGGGTGAATTCTCAGGCATTTTCCCACATCCTCCAGGTACTCCTTCCCCTCAAACTCCTTAAAACCTCCGATGGCATTTATGGGGAGCCTTATCCCCTCCGCGGTCGCCTCTGTGTTTCTTAGCAGGTAGTCAACGATCTCCTCGTTCTCAAGTGGTTCAAAGGTGCATGTCGAGTAAACAAGAACACCTCCCGGTTTCAGGCAGCGGTATCCGGCCATTATCAGTTCCTTCTGCAGCTTTGAAAGACTCAGGCTTGTGCTCAGCTTCCAGTTCCTGGCGTGCCTGTAGCTCTTCCTTATCATACCCAGGTTGCTGCAGGGCGCATCGATCAGCACAGCATCGAATCGGTTCTCAAACTTGGCAAACCTCCTGCCATCCATCATGGTAACCCTTGCTATGAGAACCCCGCACTTCTGGATGTTGGAAATCAGCATGTTAACCCTCTCCAGTTTCACGTCATTCGCGATCAGGCAGCCCTGATTTTCCATGTACTGTGCAATTTGTGTTGCCTTTGCTCCGGGAGACGCGCAGAGATCCAGAACGGCCATACCCGGCTCGATTTCCATGAGAAGCGGGGGAATCATAGAAACCGCCGATTGGGAGAAGACAACCCCGAGCTGGTGTTCCGGAATCTTCGCTAGGTCGTCAACCTTAACGTAAACACCTTCTTCGCACCAGGGTATCCTGTCCTCGACTACGTCCGAAAGTCTTCGGAGCACGAAATCGAGATCGGCTTTCAGCGTGTTCACTCTCAGGCTCTTCCTTAGGGGCTTTTCAAGGAATTCGAAGAAACTCTCCGATCGGTCTATCTTTGAAAGCCTCTCGAAGAGCGCGGGATTTATTTCCCTCAGCATATCTCGGTATACGCGCTGCACTCCTCGAAGGTGTATTTGACCGTCTGAAAGCCCCTCCTGAATTCGGCCACCCTCCTTCTTATCTCTTCTGCACTCTTCTTCTCTCTCAGCGTCAGATCGATGAAATTCGCGATCTCCCTCATTTCATCCTCTCTCATTCCCAGTCTTGTAACCTCCTGAACCCCTATCCTTATCCCTGAGGGATTTGCCGCTTGTTCGAGACTGTCCCAGGGAAGGAGATTCTTGTTCAGGATTATCCCTGCTGACTCAAGCTTTCTGGCCACGGCATCACCTCCGCCCAGCGGACGAACGTCAACTGCAATCTGGTGGGTTTCCGTGAATCCGTATCTCTCTCCCAGGACCCTGTAGCCCAGTTCGTGCAGAGATTCCGCCAAAACTCTGGCATTTTTGACAACCTGCCTGGCATAGGCCTCTCCAAACTCCAGCATTTCCATCAGAGAAATTACGTAGCCTGCAAGGGAGTGGAGATGGTGATTGCTGACAACCCCTGGGAAAACGGCCTTGTCTATGGCCTTTGCAAACTCGGCTTTGCTCAGAATTACCCCCCTCTGCGGTCCGAAGAAGGTTTTGTGGGTCGATGCTGTGAGAACATCCGCTCCCTCCTTTATCGGATTGGGATAAACCCTCCCGGCTATCAGCCCGAGAACGTGGCTTGCATCGAACATAACTCTGGCATCCAGATCCTCGGCAATCTCGGCAATCTCCTTTACCGGTTGTCTGAAGAGGATGAGGCTCGAACCGAGGATGAAAAGCTTGGGCTTCACGTTCTTTGCAAGCTTCTCGGTTGCGGATACATCGACGTTCATGCTCTCGATGTCGAAGGGATAGTGAACGACCCTGAGCCCCCTGAGGCCCGCGGCGGACATTCTGTCGTGGCTTATGTGCCCCCCACAGGGGATGGAGATGCTGAATATCGTGTCATTTGGGTTTGTGAATGCAAAAAGCGCTGCGAGGTTTGCAACCACCCCGGATATTGGCTGGACGTTTGCGTGCTCAGCGTCGAATAGCCTCTTTGTCAGCCTGATCGCGATGGATTCAATCTCGTCGATGTACCTGCATCCTGCATAGTACCTTTCACCCACCTTTCCCTCCGCATATCTGTGGCCGAAGTCTGATAGGTAGCACTTCCTCACAATTTCCGAAGTTAGGTTCTCGCTTGCGATAAGCGGAATCGAGTTTCTCATCATTTCGTTGTGTTTCCTGATTATGCTGAAGACCTCGGAGTACATAGCAAAACCCGGCGGAAAAATATTTAAATCTTCCTTGATCTTCTCCCGTTCTCTCTGACGGAAACTTCTTTAATTCCCGCGGCAGCGATTATTTGTGGAGAGGGAGGAAGAATATCTTGAGGCCATCTATGACATACAGAAGACCGGGAGGGTCGCAAAGACGGGAGAAATAGCCAGGATTCTGAAAGTGAAACCATCAAGCGTCACTGAAATGCTTTTAAAGCTGAAGGAGAAGGGCTACATAGACTACAATCCATACAGGGGAGCAGTTCTTACAAAGAGCGGTGAGGAAATTGCTGTAAGGATAAAAAGACATTACAGGATCGCCTCCAGCTTTTTCAGGCAGATTGGGGTCGAGGAAGAGGTTGCGCAGAAACTCGGCTGCGAGCTGGAGCACTACATGAACGAGGAGGTTGCAAGAAGGCTCGGATCGCTGCTTACGAGAGGCTGCGAGACCTGCAACAGGGATGTGAAGAGGCTTTCATGCGTTTCCGAAGGGATATACGTGGTCGTCTCCAGTCCGGGTGGCGATTTAAAGCCGGGAGAAAGGGTGAGGGTTGAGAATGGTGAAATAAGGAAAGAAGACGGTTCAAAGGTGTTGGAGGAGATCATCGATCTTGTTCTTGTTCGCGAATCTTTATAGCAAGAATTTTCTCGAAGAAAAGCCTTCTCTCCGCTATAATCTCGTACTGGAATCCCATGAGTTTCATTTTTTCGAAAACCCTCGAGGCATTCTGAGAGGAAACGATCAGCAACGCTCTGCCGCCCTTATCCATTATCTCCCGGAGAGAGTCCAGGAACCTGCAGATAACTTCTATCCCTCCTTTACCGCCATCAATGGCGCAATCCTCGTAAAAACCGCGCTTCAGCTCGATCTCGAGCTCCAGATATGGGGGGTTGAAAAGAACTAGCGAGAATCTTTTTCGCACACCCCTGGCTATGTCTGTCTGCACAACATCGAAGCCCTTTTCTCTGAGCGCCCTTGTGGCAAAGGGGGATATATCTGTAACCATAATGTACTTGCACTTTCCCCTTATCTTCTCGGCAACAAAACCGCTTCCTGCACCAATTTCGATCACTTCGTCCTCCGGTTTCACTTCCTTCATTGCCGCCTCAAGCAGAAGCTCGCTGTCCTCAGCGGGCTCGTATATCATCGGCGATCCTCGCAAAGACCTTCGCCCCTATCTCCTCAGGTCTTTTTTCGGCGGTTTCGCGGTCCAGATTTACACGCAGGCCGAATCTCCTCTCGAACTCTCTTGCAATCTTTCCGATCTTCTTCCTTCTCATTGAAAATGCGAAGGTGACGAATTTTTCGAAGAGCTCCAAATTCCTGACCTCAACCTCGGGCCTTGGAACGATCCTCACAACCGCGGACTCCACTCTGGGCATGGGTTTGAAGCACTCTCTGCCAACGAATTCGAGAATTTCAGCTTTGCAACGGGCCTTTGCAATAACACCCAATCTGCTGTCTTCTCCGCAGAGTCTCTCGGCGAACTCCCTCTGGAGCATGAGAACGGCGGATTCAAATCTGTACCTGAAAAGCTTGAATAGAAGGGGGGAAGAGATTTCGTAGGGGATGTTGGAGACTATTTTCGTGAATGGCGGGAAATCGACCTTTAGAGCATCCCCGCGGATAAGCATGAACCTCCCCGATTCAATTTCTCTCCGGAACCTATTTTCGAGCATTCTTACGAGTTCCCCATCCTTTTCGATCCCAATAACCCTGCAGTTCTCTAGAATCGCTGCCGTAAGATTTCCCGTTCCGCAGCCAACTTCAAGCACAGCGTCGCTGCTATCCAGCTCTGCGTATTCAACGATCCTCCTTATCAGCGATCTGTCCACCACCATGTGCTGGCCCAGCCTCATAAAGCATTCCGATCTCCAGCCCTATTTCAAGCCAAGCCCATGCCCAGATCACGCATTCAAAGGCCCTTATGAAGTCCGAGGTGCTCATGAAGTATTCTGAGTCGCTTATATAGGCCCTTATGTTCTCCATGAATTTTCTTTCCCCATCAACGTGTCTAATTCTCTCCTTTATTCTCCCCAGCCATTTCTCCGTCTCCTGTTTTAGCTCTATCAACTCTCCTCACCTTCAGCTTCAGCCCGTCTCGTTCGACCACAACAACTTCGTCACCGCTTCTAAGGTTTTCTTCCGACTCAACGCTCCAGATCTCCCCCCTGATCCTCGCAAATCCCTTTCCGTTTTTGAACTCGATTATGTTCCCCCTCAGCCCGACCATTTCCCCGATCTGGCTCCTCCTTCTCCTGACCTTAAGGATTTTTATGATCGCGAAGGTCATGAAGCTCGCCAACCCTAGCCCTATTCCGATTGCGAATTTGGGGAAGAATTCGTAGAACTCTTTGGGCATCATAGGCTCCTCGAAAATCAGCAAGGCTCCTAGGGTTATAGAGATAACTGATGCCGTTCCGAGGAGGCCGTAAGTTGGGGTGAGGAGTTCGGCTATCAGAAATATAATTCCGAGAATTATCAGGAAGACTCCAGCATAGTTCACGTTTATAACTCCCAGTCCCGCCAAGGCCAAGATTAGAAGCATTGCTCCCACGGTTTCGGCCATCATTCCGGGAGAGCTCAGACCGAAGATCAGGAGGTATATCCCCAGCAGTAGAAGTATCAGGGCGAACTGCGGATTTGATATTATCTCATAGATCTCCGCCTGTGCGGGTTTCTCGACGTCCACGAATCTGTACTCTGTGGTGTCCAGCGCAATCTCCCTGCCATTTACCGCAATTCTCGCTCCGTTGAGCTTTTTGAGAAGTTCCTCTCTGTTTTCTGCGAGCAGGTCAAGGATCCCCAATTCGTATGCTTCCCCGGCAGTCAGGCTGAGACCTTCCGTAACGAAACGCTCCGCCACCTCCGGATTTCTTCCCCTGGATTTCGCGATATCCTTTACATAGCTTGCCAGATAGTTTATCGTCTTGTTTTCAACGGCGGAATACGGGCTTACAGGGGTTGCCGCACCTATTGCGGTCCCGTTGGAGGCTGCGGCAATGTGGGCGGAAAGCAGTATCACGGTTCCCGCAGAAGCGCACATGGAACCCTTTCCGACGAAGACAACTATCGGAATCTCGCTGTTCATGAAAAGCGAAACTATCTTTTGCGTAGACGAAAGAAGCCCTCCGGGAGTGTCAATTTCCACAAGAATCAGGTCCATTTTTTTAGATTTTGCAAAATCGTAGGCGTGCTGGAGCGTTATGTAGGTCCCCTCTGTTATCTCACCCTGAATGGTAACCTTTGCGATTTCCATTGCACTTCCATTTGCGATCAGAATTATCAGGGCCAGGCAAAGTGTTCGCACAAACTATTTTGACCTTTGAGTTATAAAACCATTGCCCGGTAGAATTCGAAGTACCTTGATCTTGACAACTAAAAAGCCTTTGTCCTTCATCGTAGAACATAGCGGAGTAGCACCCGCAAAGGGGTGTAACCCTTGAGACCTCGGGGAACCCTCGCCCCGAAGGGCGGGGAGGAGGTCAGTTTAATGAACTGAGCAAAAAAGCTTAGAGCTTATAACCTATTCTTCTAAGAAATTCCTTTCTGGCCTTTATATCCTCTTCTTTCTCAATTCCCTTGCTCCTGAAACCGTCAACAACCCCTATTATCCCTCTTCCCTGCTCCGTTTCCGCTATTATTACCTCCAGCGGATTCGCGGTGGCGGCATGGATTGCGCAGACCTCTGGGACCTCTTTTATTTTCCCGAGAACGTTTATCGGATAAGCATTTTTTATGAAGATTATGAAGCTGTGGCCGCAGGAAATCTCCAGTGCCTTTTTTGCCGCCAGTTCCCTCAGTTCCGGATCGTTTCCTTCGTGTCTCACAAGGCAAGGCCCTGAGGCCTCGCAAAAGGCTAAACCGAATTTTATTCCGGGAACGGAGTTGACCAAAGCTTCGTATAGGTCTTCAACCGTTTTTATGAAGTGTGCCGAGCCGAGAATAACATTGCAGTCCTTCGGAACCTCAATTTTAACGACATCGAACTTCATGGCGAACACCTTTAAACGACCAGTACGCTCTTTTCGGTCTTCTCCAGAATTTCCCTTACCTTCTCGACTCCGATATTCCTGCTCAGAATTAGGACACTTGGATCAAGCTTGGCTGCGAACTTCTTAACTTCCTCCACAACACCGCCAACCGTGACGATCTTTTTGACGGCTAGATCCTTCGAGATATGCTCTATCTCTTTCTGGATCATCTCCTGGCACTCCTTCATTTTCTTCGCATAGGTCTCGGGAGGCAGCATAGGTTCCACGATACCCAAGACCGTGATCTCCTTGCCAATCTTGATCCAGTTCCTCGCCCTCTCCAGGTTTCCGCCCGGGCAGTGAACGTACAGAACCCTCTCAAGGCCAAACCTCTCCCTGTGGAAGAGCATTGCGCATTCATGCTCGAGCATCTTTCGTGTTATTGGCATGTACCTTCCGGCAACGAGAATGTCGGGCTTGTAAGCTTCTAGGACGCTCTCGATCTCATCCTCGTAGTCCTTGAAGACCACGCTCATCCCCAGAACATCGTACTTCTTTTCCAGTTTTTCGATTATCTCCTCAGCCCTTCTCAGAAGCGGCATCTTGCTCTGGGCGAGCCCGACGCTCTCGCTGATTTCTGATACTGTAATGCCTCCCTTGACGCCCTTTGCGAAGATCAGGTAAACTTCACCGATGCCGAGACCTTCCAGATCCAGTTCTCTGTCCGTGAAAACTACGGCCCTCATCCTTCCCCTCCTAAGACCCTTTTCATTTCCTCTACCCACTCGTTCAGCCACCTGCTGAGTACCTCGTAGGACTCAACCTCGACATTGTAAACATTGACGACTCCTACCAGCTGTCCTTTTTTGATCTCACCGTCAAATACGGGCATAAAAAGAACCTTCCGGATTGTCTTCGGAGCCTCAACCTTTGCAGGTTTCGACTCGATGAGGTCAATTATCGTGCCCATGGCGTGCCTCATAATGTAGAGGGGATAAACAATCGTGTTCTCTTCAAGCCTCAGGGGTTCAACTGCAACTTCCAAGGGCTTCCCCCTTTCTACAGCGACATCTTCTTCAGCCACTACCGGTTCCCACCTTGCAACGGGCTTTCTCCTGTATGCAAATGGCTTTAGCAGCATCCCGTCTCTCACTACTCTTCCGGAGGCCTCGTAGACAAGCCTTGCGAATTTCTCCTCTTTTGGAACCATCTTCGGCTCGAAGTTGCCAATCGCAGTATAGTAGACATTCAGAACACCCAGAAGATCGCCTTTCTGGAGTCTTCCATCTCTTACTGGCAGGAATATGGCCTCGGAAATCCTCTTTTCCTCCTCAACCCTCGAGGGTTTGCCCTCTTGGGCAACCTCAACCACACTTCCGTAAACGTTCCTCATTATGTGCAGGGGGGTTACGACCGTGTTAGGCTGCAGGGCTATCTCCTTTATCTTCACCCTGGTTAAAACACCCCTCCTTACATCGACATTTTCTGCAGATACGATCGGTTCCCATTCCGCAACGTAGCTTTTGAAGTACCCAAAAAACCTGGTCCGTATCTTTTCCCTTTTCAGCTCCCCGTTCTGCCTGTAAACGAGATTTGCATCCACCATTTCTTCCCTTATCTTTATATCCGAAGCTGAGAAGCCAAATATCCTGTCTATCATTCCGGTCTTAACGAAGAATACCTTGAGGACTCCGATGATGTCCCCCTTCTCAACGGTACCGTCCTCAACAGGCAGGAATACAGCATGCGTGATCGTTTTTTCATCCTCCACCCTCGATATGCCCCTCTCAATAACGTCTATCGTTGTCCCCAGGGCATGCCTCATTATGGAAAGGGGAGCAAGTATCGTATTTTCGGGAATTTTGACCTCCCTTATTTTTATCGCCACCGGTTCGCCCATTTTCACCTCGGCAGACTCTTCGGCGATAAGTACCTTCCACTGAACAAATGGAGCAATTCTGTATCTAACGCTCTCCTTCTTTACTCTTAAATTGGCAACCTCTTTTCCGACCTCTTTCCAGTAAACTATCTCCATGATGGCGTTAATATTCGAGTTTAGTTTAAAAATTTAACGCTTGAGAACCGAAAGTTTTAAAATTCTGTTCGTGCAACTTTCAAAAAAGGAGGGTGGAATGTCGGAGATATGCTCTAGGTGTGGATTGCCAAGGGATCTCTGTATCTGCGAAGAAGTTGCAAAAGAGCAGCAGTACATACTTATAAAGGTAGGAAAGAGGAGATACGGAAAGGAGGTTACAACGATCGAGGGGCTTGACGGAAACGAGATAAACCTGGAAGAACTTGCAAAGTTTTTGAAATCGAAGCTGGCCTGCGGAGGAACAATAAAGAACGGTGTTATAGAGCTTCAGGGCAACCATGCGGCAAAGGTAAAGGATCTGCTGGTTAAGAAGGGCTTCAATCCCGATCGGATAAAGGTCTGATGCAGGATTTCGCTTTGGAGTTTTCACTTCTCATTTTAGCCGTATCTTTCGATCTCTTATTTGCCGAACCGCCACTTTTGCTCCATCCAGTTTTCTGGTTCTCAAGGATTTTGGAACTCTTTAGAAGGTTTTTCTCGGCTGTAGAAAGAAGAAGCGCTGCCTTGCAATTTGTTTACGGGGTCATCACAGTTCTTGCTGTTTTAACTTTTGCCCTCTTGCTTTCCGCTATTCCCCTTTCTCAGCCATTCACGTTTGCTTGGCATCTGTACCTTCTCTTTTCCTCAATCTCGATAAAAAGCATGATTCAGCATGCTGAAAACTGCCTGCGAACGAATTTCGATCCAAGAGAAGTTCAAAAAATCGTAAGTAGGGATACTACAAAGCTTAACGGTCCCCAGCTCAGATCTGCAGTCATCGAATCAACAGCCGAGAACTATGTCGACGGTGTTCTTTCTCCATTGTTCTACTTTTCACTTTTTGGCGTCCCCGGAGCAATAGTTTACAGAGCGATCAATTTATGCGACTCCATGATAGGTTACCGCGGGCGTTATGAGTATTTCGGAAAATTCGCCGCACGGCTTGACGATGCTGCAAACTACATTCCTGCAAGAATCGCGCTTCTCTTCTTCGAATTTTTCAGACGGGGCGCATTTTCATACGGGTTGAAGAATAAAGTAAAGCTGAACGGCTGCACGATTTCGGCTATGTCCTATGTCTTGGGAGTCAAGCTTGAGAAGCCCGGCTATTACTCGCTTCCAGGAAGGGATCCTAAAGAAGAAGACGTGCAGAAGGCTATCGGGATCTTCAAAAGACTCAGCTTTCTTGCAATCCTTTTTGCCTGCCTGATATTAGCAATAAGAATATTTTTATAAAAATGGGTGTCCAGAAAACCCATAGCTTTAGCTGGGATGAGTGGGCAAGGTTTAAATAGTTCTGTGCTGGAGATCTTGGGGATGTTCCCTTGCAGAGGGAAGCCCAGATATGCGATATGAATATAGCCCGCAGGGTAGTGAGCTCTGCGGGATGGGGGAGCTTGGCTTTTGAACCAGCAGATGAGGGGAAGGGCGTGAAGCATCCCTTAACGCCGGAAGCTCCCGGCTTCAGTCGTGGAGCAGCTCACCAATGATAAAATGAGCAACAAACCCCGCCCTGAAGGGCGGGGAGGAGGTGAGCCTATTTGGCCTATGAATTGCCAGAAGTGCGGTGGAAAGGGCTATATTGAAATTGAAAAGATCTGCGGGACCTGCGGTGGAACTGGAAAGGCTAAAAGCTTTGATCCGAAGATCGTGAATTTATCCGAGGAGCAGATTAGGTTATTCATGAAGGGAATTTGCGGCGTTTGCGGGGGAAATGGGAAAATAAGGATCGTTGAAGTATGCAAAGCTTGTGGAGGAAGGGGTAAGGTGAAGAGGTGCCAGATTTGTGGAAAAGAAACCGATCAAGAGCTTTGTTTGGATTGTAGAAAGAAACCTCATGCTTTTAGGATTGGTAATAGTTGCGGAATAGAAGATCTGAGGATAGGAAAATTTTATGTTGGTTTGGTTTCGTCGATTACTGATATCGGGGCTTTTGTAAGCCTGAACAGGAGACTTAAGGGTTTAATACCAAGGAAGCTGGTTCAAAACATTCGGGAAGGTGATGAGATAGTCGTCAAGATCACCAATATAGGCGTGGGCGGCGAAATCGATTTGGCCCCAGCAGAGCTGCAGAACTACGCAGTAATCGAACTCTCGAAGGATCTGGAAGTCATCCCGATCTCAGAAGCCCAGAAGTTCTTGGGAAGAATGGTAAAGGTGCGGGGAATAGTAACGCATTCGAAAGAGACTGCGATTGCCAAGATATTCACGATAGTTGATGGCTCAGGGAGCGTTAACTGTACCGTTTTCGACGATTTCGATGCCGACCTTGATGAGGCGATTGAAGTGATCGGCACCGTAAGGAGAAACGGCATTGATGCGCTCGAGGTTGGAAAGATCTTGGGAGAGGAAGCTTATGAAATAAGGAAGAAAATCGAGTCCGAAATCGAGAAGGCCTGCGAGCCGGAATTCAGGGGTTTCCTCATCGGAAGTGATGTGCTCGAAAGGCTTAGGGATGACATGATATCTGTTGCCAGAGAACTGAAAAGGGCAGTATATAAATCAAGACCGATAATAATAAGGCACCACTGGGACGCGGACGGCACCTGCGGAGGCGTTGCACTCGAGCTGGCTCTTCAAAAGCTCGTTGAGAATGTATACAATGACAAAGAGGCGAAGTACTATTTGGTTAAGAGAAAGGTTTCAAGGGCCCCATTTTACGAGCTTGAAGATCTTGTGAGGGATCTTGACGAAAGTTTGGAGGACGCAGAGAGATATGGAGACAGAATTCCGCTCGTTGTTCTGGTTGACAACGGTTCGGGGCATGAAGATCTGCCCGCAATTCAGCAGTTCATTCTTTTCGGAGCGGATGTAATAACAATAGACCACCATTATCCGGATGAGGGTGTTGACAAGTACCTCCTGTATCACATAAATCCTTACAGAGTTGGAGGGGACAGCAATTTTACCTCCGGTATCCTCTGCGTTGAGATTGCAAGAATGATTTCCGATGTGGATCTAACGCACCTTGCGGCGATATCAGTGGTTGGCGATCGCGCTGAGGGGATTGTAGAGAAATACGTTGAACTCTCAGGACTAAGCAGGGAGGAACTGAGGGATCTTGCACTTGCCGTGGAATTCGAGGGCTTCTACCTTCGCTTCAAATCTGCCAGCACGATTGTACACGAACTGTTGGGTTTTGGGAGAAAAGACAGGCAGAAAAAGCTCGTTGAACTTCTTTCGAGTTATGCAAAAGAGGCGATTGAAGAGCAGCTAAGTACGGGGCTTGAGAACGTCAAGGTTCAGATTCTGCCAAATGGCGTCGCTTTGGCCGCTTTCGACGTTGAGAGCTACTCCAGAAAGTTCACTTTTCCACCTCCGGGCAAGCTTACTGGGGAGATTCACGATCGTCTTAAGGAGAAATACGGCAAAATTGTAACTATAGGTTACGGCCCGGACTTTGCGATTATCAGGAGCGAGGGCGTCAATCTGGACATTCCCAAACTTGTTGAGCAGCTGAAAAGAGAAGTGAATGCCTGCATAGACGGTGGAGGGCACCTAGTTGTTGGATCTCTGAAATTCGTAGAAGGAAAGAGAAAGGAAGTCCTTGCAAAGCTTGCCAGCAAGATTGGTGAGCTGAGTTGAAGAAAAAACTTGAAATTGCTTTGGAAAGCCTAGAAGGGTTCAGAAATCCGAAGATCCAGCTTGAACAGTATACAACCCCGGCAAACCTTGCAAGCTTCATTCTGACCAATGCGGAGCTTTTTGGGGATCTTTTAACAGTATTTGACCTTGGATGCGGGACTGGAATTCTGGCCATCGGTTCTGCTATGCTCGGTGCTTACGCAGTTGGTGTGGACATTGATGAGGAGGTGTTGAAGATAGCTAAAACCAATTCGAAAAAGATGGGAGTTTCTGTTGACTTTATCGCATGCGATGTTAGGAATCTGGAACTCAGAAGTAGGGTCACGGTAGTGATGAACCCACCCTTTGGAATTCAGCGAAGGCATGCAGATCGGCCTTTTCTGGAAAAAGCTTTCGAGATCGCCGACACGATTTACTCTATCCACTCTGCGGGAAGCGAGGTTTTCGTTAGAAAAATGGCCGAAGAGAGAGGCTTCGGGATTACGCACGTCTGGAGATTCATGATCCCTCTCAGGAGAACATACTCCTTTCATGAAAAGGCATTTAAGTACATACCCGTAGAGGTGTACAGGATTGAGAGAGATGATCGTGTTTCCCGG
>QNUZ01000024.1 GCA_004347865.1 Archaeoglobi archaeon
CCTTTTCAAGCGTTTTGATCATCCTATCCTCGTCCGCCTCCCCCAGTTCTTTTTCAAGCCTCAGGAACATCTGACGGAAAAGCCTTCTGTAAAGCTCAAAATCCCTTGAAGATTCCCCAGTTTTGTCCAGAATAATTTCTGGAATCCCTAGATACTCAGAAACAAACTCATGAATCTTAGAATTCGCATCGCAACCACCGGGAGCTGCAGAGATCATTATGTCCGGCGAGAACTCATTGCCATCCTTTGACAGCAATACCGATCCCAAAGCGATCGTGTTCGCGGAGCATACGAAATCCGGGAGGCCCAGTGAAACCGCGTAGTCCCAGTAGGGCTCCCCCTGGTGTGCCAGAGCGTTAACACCTATCGTTGTTACAACTTCAGTCGTGTAGGGCACCGCATTCTCGAACAAATTTACGACTTCGGGAGGGAAATTGAAGGGGATCATTACGACCTTTTTGCCCTTTTCCTTGGCCTCTACGGCCTCTACAATGTGTCCTCCGAGTATTTCCTGCAGGAACTTCAGTCCCGCGCCATCGTGCCTTTCGTCCAAAAAACTCCTGAGCGTGTGATCCTGTTCCTTGGCGAACAGGCTCAGCAGTCCGCCGATTTCGTTGCTGGTGTAGGAGCCAAAGTTTTTGATGGTTTTGAAAATCTGGTAGCTTCTCAATACCAGTCCGGTCTTAACCTCGACCAACGAGATCACCTCCCAAGTCTTTCCATGAATGCCTGCACCCTCGTCTTTATCCTGCCGATGTCGGCCGAGGAGGCATACTCCTTTTCAAGCACCAGCACCGGAATGCCCTCCTTTTCCAGATCCATTCTCAGCTTTGCGTTCTCTATTCCGAACAGATCGCAGAACTTATTGTGAGTTAAGATCACTCCATCGGCTCCAGAGATCTCGAACATCTGTTTAACGAAGCTCTTTCTGAAGTTATACTCCCCAAACATTCTTGCACAGATCTTCAGGTTTTCAAGGTACTTTTTCGCGAGAAAATCGTAGATTTCGCCACCGTCGTAGGTTTTCATGTTCCAGAATTCTCCGCAGCCAAAACATGTTGTCTCAGCAACGATCAGGGCTCCCATCTCCTCTATTTTCCTCAAAAGTTCAAACTCGTCGAGAGGGCTACCTCCAAGAACGAACTTTGCCCTGGGCTCTATTTTCCTACCCTCATCCATAACTTCCGAGAGTATCTTTTCAAAAACAGCAGATGGCACCGATTCCCTGACTACGCTCAGCGCAATTGCCTCACTTCCGTAAAAGCTGGGTTTTTTAAACCTACTCGCATTGAAAGCCCTCATTTTTTCGTTTATTCTGTCTTGGAGCTCTATCTGTTCTGCAATGCTGTCTTCTGAAATCTCGATTCCGAAATTCTTCTCCAGAAAGCCCTTTAAGTTCTTTATTTCCTCTGCAAAGAATTTCAGGGTGTCTTCGTTCACCAAATGCGGAACCTTGAAGTAGTACATGAACCTAGCCTTTCCTGCATGGAGTATTTCATCGAAGGTGCCCATCCAATGGTCACATCCCCTGACCCTTATGAGCCCGTCAAGGAAATCGTAGCTGCCATTCAAAATGAGTTCCAAACAGCTCCTGCACAGGCTGCAGTTGTATCTTGAAAGGTAGGAGTCCGCGTTGGACGTGTCTGGATTGCTGTTTCCCCTGAGTCTGAATGGCAGAACTCTACCAGCCTCCAAAACCTCTCTTGGCAATGCGATGCACGCATGACCGACAACAAATCCCCCATCCACTTTCCATTCCTTAACGTACTCATTCTCCAAGGAATTCGCTATTGCAAAAACTCTTTCGAGAGCCATACTTCCACCCTATCTCTTGGACAGAATGCCTCCAAAAGCCTGAATCACCGGAATCGCTACGGCCGAGAGAATCTGCGGATTGGAAGCTATGACTTCCACCAGAGACTTAATCAAATTGTTCAGCAGTTTTTCGAGCTCTTTTTTGTCTGAAGCAGCAATTGCGGAGTTTATAAGGTTTGAAATTGCCTTAGGATCGCTCTCGG
The DNA here is from genome assembly GCA_004347865.1 of Archaeoglobi archaeon. Lineage (GTDB taxonomy): Archaea > Halobacteriota > Archaeoglobi > Archaeoglobales > Archaeoglobaceae > WYZ-LMO2. Next base: position 2,019 of record QNUZ01000024.1, read on the forward strand.
AAACCGCATTTACGAGTTTCGCGATCCCTGTCAGTATTTCACCCAGCCGCTTGGTGTCTATCTCACTGATCAGGGAAGTAACGATCTGGGCCGAAAGATCCGGCGGAAGCTCATTGAATTTCGATAAAACCTTAGAAGTCAATCCGGAGACGGTATTTACCGCTGCAGGCAGCAGCGGAGCCAGAACCATCATATTCAGAGGGTTTTTCCAGAGTGCAGCGTTCAGACCGTCGCTCAGATCATTGAGATCATCGAAGAATGCCTTTATGGCCCTTACGATCTCTTCCATGTTCACCGAATTTACCAGCCTTTCCATCGCCGCCTCGGCAACTTCTTTGAACTTTCTGTCGCCCCTGCCCAGTATGTAGTTCCCTTCGTGAACTTTGTTTACGATTGAAGAAACGGCACTGATTGTTTTTCCAAACTGCTCAAGATTGAGCCTGTTGATCGTTTCGAAAAGTACGTTTGCCAGAACTTCGGATGGCATCTCAATGCGGGTCAGAGCTTCATTGGCAATTGCCACACCCGCGTTCAGCACGGGCGGGATGGAGGATACCAGATTCCCAACCTTGACCGGGTTACCAAAAACCTTCCTGTTAATAACCTCGAATGTTCCGTATGTGCAGACTGCCGAATCCTCGATGAATTTTCTCAGCTTCCCAAAATCCAGGGTGTCGATGAACTCCCCGATCTTATCCCCTGCGAGGTCAGCAACTAGCTTAGGGTGCTGCTTTCTCAGCCTTTCTATCTGGTCAAAGAAGTTGTTAACGACGTTTGCAGCATAGGATGCCCTGAAATCCCCTGCAACTCCTTTTAAAAGCCCAAAAACGGCCTCCTCCGAAAATTTAGATATGTGGGAATTCACACCCCCCAATACGGCAAATGCAGCATTTGCGCTTCTTGGCAGCAGGCTGAAGAGGGTTGTTGTAAATTCCAGATCCTTGCCCAGAGTTTCCCTAACACCCCTCTCAACTTTTAGCGGGTCGGAGAACTCGTTGGCTACTCTCCTCACAAAATCCTTATACAGCACAGATCCGCCAAGCACCTTAAAAATTTCAAAAAACATGTCCGCCACAAAACCACCTCACAGCTGTTTGCAGTCATAAAAATATCTCGCAACATCCATCTGGCACAGCTGCCTTCCACCCATCCAGAGCTGTATTATCTTAACATCCCTCCAGTGCTTCTCCACATCATAGTTCCTGTCTATCCCGTAGTGACCCAGCAAATCCATGGCCCTTTCGGCAACCCTGCAGCAGGCATCGCACACCTTCAGCTTCAGGGCCCTTCCCCGGGCAATCATCTCGGCCGAAAATCTATCGCCGTAGTAATCCGGCCTGTCAAGCATCCTTGCATATGTGTAAACGGCCGACCTGCAGATCTCGATCTCGGCTGCGATATCCGCCAGAACGGCTGCTACAGCCGTGTTCTCTTTTAAGGGCCTGCCCCTGTACCTCAGCTCGCTGCACTTCTCGAAGAGTATCTCGTAAATGTTCTCCATGGCTCCCAGGGCCATTCCCGCACTGCCGAGGCAACCAGTGGAAATTATTATCCTGAAATACTTGGCATCCAGCCCCTCTCCCCATGCCCTGTAGCGCTTCGGAACTCTCACGTTCTCAAACCATATGTCGGAGTTCTTGTCCGCAGCCATTCCAGCCTTTCTGTATGGCTCTCCCTGCTTAACCCCCGGAAGATCGGCGGGAACGTATATGTAGGCGAAGTTTTTCTCGTCTGGAACACCGGGGTTTGTCGTGCAGACAACGCCGAATAAATCCGCAACCCCGCCGCTGTTCGTCGGCCAGAGCTTGTGGCCGTTTATGACCCACTCATCCCCATCAAGCTTTGCAGTCGTCCTTATCGTTTTACCTTTCAGCTCATCGAGGTTCTCGATGTCTGAACCTCCCTGTGGTTCGGTCATCGCATTTGCGGCCATTGTTAGCTTCTTTCTCATAAAGAGCGGTGCAAATTCGGCACAGAGATCATAGTTGATGTGGGGCTTCACGGCAATGACGAAAATCGGCCACAACGTTACGCCAACGGACACCGCAATGCCTGTATCGTATCTTCCAATTTCTTCCATAACCCTAGCACAGATCGAGCCGAAATAATCCGAACTGCCCAGACCCCATCCCCCGAATTCCTCGGGCCAAACTGCGGTCTGGATGCCGTAGTCGACCATAAGCTTCTCCAGAGCCGGCTCTATTGTCCTGTGCTCTTTCCAGTCCTCATCGAAATTCCTCCTGTGAGGGATAACGTATTTCTCTCCCCAATCCCTGATTATTTCGGCCATGTACCTTTCCAGGGGAGATTCAAATTCCCTGATCCTTGCAAACTCCAAGAATACCACCCCCTTACCACAGCTTAGAGCCAAAGTAATTGGCTGAGAGTTCCAGAAGAAGGTGGCTGGGATTCAAGAGGGTCCGGATGCTCTTTGCATCCCTCCACTGCTTCTCCAGAAGCCCCTCCCTTGCATAACCCTGCGAGGCCATGAGCTCCATGGCTCTGTCCGCGGAATTGAATGCAGAATCCGAGCATTTCAGGGCGGCTACTACTGAGAACGCGTAGACTTCCTCATCATCTCTGTCCTCAAGCATGATCTTGGTCAGCATCTGCGCGACAGCCTTTGCCTCAAGGGCCTCGCGAATGACGTTTGCAATAACAGCGGCATCGACTGTGTTGTCTCCGAGCGGTTTTCCCCTGATGGTCCTCTTTTCGGCCCAGTCCCTGAGTATCCTGCAGGAATCGTAAGCGGATCCAACGCAGAGAGCAGAAAGGCAGAGGTTCAGATATGTGTAGAGCTTTTTCCAAGCGTCACCTGTTAAAATTCTGGTCTTCTCTATCTCCGCATTTATCCTGACATCGCAATTTTTACTTGCAACCAGCCCCGTGCTCTTTATCTGTTCGCTCCTTTCAACATTCTCGGCATCCACAAAAGCAACTGAAATTCCGCTGTAATTGCAGAACACGGCAAAAATGTCCGCGTCGTAGCCCGAGTTCAAGGGCCTCCCAAAACCCTTCAGCTTTATTTTGTCCCCGACTGCCACGGCTTTAGCAAGTTCAAAGCCTTTGAAATCGCTCTTTCCAAACTGCGGGGGAAAAATTGCGATTTTGCACAGCCCTGCGGACAGTTTATCGGAAAGGTAGTCAAAAACCTCTGTCCCCATCGATGAAATGGATGCCGAAATCAATGCCGAAAGCACAAAGCCAATTCCTGCATCTGCCTTTCCGATCTCCTCAAAGCTCCTCAGTAAAACTTGCGGAAGATCCTCAAAGCTTATTCCCGCTCCACCCTTGGCTTCCGGCACGACGAGCTTCTGCATTCCTATATCAAGAAAAAGCTTCTTCAGGGCCCTATCCGCAATTTCGACCTCGTCGTCAATCTGGGCTCTGTAGGGGATGACCTCTTTCTCGGCCCATTCGTGTATACTTTTAGCCAGCATTTCAGCCACGTCGCTCCTAAGCTCGGAAATATTCTCGAACTCCAGTTTCATCATCATTAGTTATTATATCAACATTCATAAAAATCCTTTTGTAGACTCATGACACCTTCTTGCACATGCTTTAAAAGAGCATGCACAAATATTTTAAATCCTGTCCTTAAGGCTAGATCATGAAGAAAAGGTTGCATACGACCATCAGCGAGGAGGCGTACAGAATTATCGAGAAGTACCTCTCCGAGTACGGAAAGGTGAACGCGCTGATAGAAGAGGCCCTACTGGCATTTGACAGGTTAAAAAAGGGGAATTTTGAGGGTCAGTGCAATCTCATGGAGGTCATGGAGGAGGCAAATCTTGTCGCCTTCAATGCAAAAACCGTTGAACTGGTTGTTTCTGGGGAAGTTGAAAAGGCTTTGTGCGACAACGAGCTTGAGATAATCGTTAGGAGAATCTACAAAAAACCGATTTCGGAAGTAACGCTACTTGAAGCCGTTAAAGGAATAGAGAGCTGTCTTCTGACGACTAGAAAGGCTGCAAAGGTAAGTTTTAGAACCGACGAAAGGGGATACTACCTGCTCGTGACTTCCAATCTTGGGAGAAATACGGACATCATAATATGCGAAATTCTAAGGGGATTTCTTGAGAGAAACTTCGCCGCAAAGGTTTCCTTTGAGGTTTTCCCGCAGGGTTACAGTCTGTTAATCGAGCCCAAGGACGTGGAAAGACGTGAAATCGCAGCTCTGCGGCACGAATCCCAGACGGCTTAAGGAGACATCCCGATTTTTGAAACGCAATTCTTGCAAAATCTCGAGCTCTTCAGATCAACCTCAAAGACGCTGCTTGAGAAATTCATAACGCAGCCCGGAGTCTTGCAGTGAGTCAAACCGAAGACGTGCCCCAGCTCGTGAACGGCTTCTTTCAGAAGCCTTTCCTTCAGCTTTTCTCTGTCTGCACCGAATTTTAGCCTGTGATACGAAACGACGGCTCTAAGACCCCCGAGCTCCGCCTCTCCAAATACGAAGTTGAGTCCCCTTGCATACAGATCCTCGGAAGTTACCGCAAGCGTTCTCTTTTTTACCCCAAGCTTCGAAATTATGCAGCTCGAGTTATACTGCCCCCTCCTGCTGTAACAATCCTGGGGTATGGGAATGGTAGGCAGAACCGAAACTTCCGTTTTGAAAACTCCCCTGAGTTCTCCAGCAAGCCAAGCAACGAGTTCTTTATCAACCGCCCCCAGAGGCAGAAGCTGGATCATAGGTATGGAAGTTTTTCCGCGATTTCTTTGGCCACATCAACGCCAAAGTTAGTCACGATGTAATACCCGGCGTAGATGGTGCCAATGGAACACGCCAAGTTCGTCAGGGCTGCAACGAGTATCACCCTGAAGAACTTGTTGTTCAGCATCTCCCTCAGACTGCTGGTTTTGAAAACATCCTCGACATCCTTCATCGTCGGCTTCCTGATCCATGCTTCCACAGCTCCGGAGATCCATCCCGCCGCTATGAAGGGATTGAGCGACGTTAGCCAGGCGCAGAGAAATGCCGAAATTACCGAGAGGGGATGTGCCCTTGCAAAGAGAGCACCAAGAGCCGCAGTTATTCCGGTGATCAGGAACCAGTACAGGAAGACTTTGGAGAGCAATTCCGTGGCAAATAAAGCTGTTGCAAGAAAGAAACCCAGAATGACCGCCACAAATGCTATTCCTATCCATTTCAGAGCTTTGCCTTGCTTGACTTCGACCAGCTTTGCGGGATCCGGAACGCCCCTCTGCATAGCTTCCCTGATCCCCTTCTTGTGCCCCGCTCCAACAACTGCAACTACCTTATTGTACCTCTCCATGGCCCTGAGCAGATTGTAGGCCATGAATTCATCCCTTTCATCGATCAGAACCTTTGCAGCCTTTGGGGAGATTTTCCTGAACTCCCTGACCAGCAGATCTATTACATCCTCCTTAAGGATTTCCTCTGCCTCGATATCCTCGGCGAAGGATCCTCTGAAGATGTAGTAGATGAACTTCAGCTTCTCCCAGAAGCTCATCTGCTGCCAGAGACGCTTGAAAGTTATCGTTATGTCCCTGTCTATGAGCAAAACGTCTGCATCGATCTCTCTTGCCTTTTTTATGGCCTCCAGCATTTCCTCTCCGGGCTTGGTATTCATTTCCTCTCCAATCTTCCTCTGAAAGTATCCCAGAAGCAGCTGGATCAGTATAAGGAAGAAATCGCCTCTCCTGAGAATCTCGGTTACCTTAACCTCATCCCTTTCACCCATCAGAGCCCTGTAACGCGCTGGGCAGAGTTCAACCGCAACGGCTTCGGGCTTCTCGTTCTCTATAACTGCCTTAACATCTTCAACGCTCTTCTGCAAGACGTGCGCTGTGCCGACGATGATCAGCTTCTTTTCCACTCCAGCACCTCCGAGAATTCAAGGAGTTCTCTTATCTTCATAAGATCGCTTCTCGAAACAATTCCAGCGATTTTCCCGTTTTCAACGACTGGTATCCTTCCGATATCTCTTTCGCTCATAATCCTAAAGGCCTCAAAGGCCGGATCTTCAGGTTTCAGGGTGATCACTTCCTTGGTCATCACATCCTCAACCTTGGCATTTGGATCCGCGTGCATTATATCTTTAAGCGTCACTATTCCGACGAGTTCTCCGTCCTTCACAACTGGATATCCGAGATGCTTGTACCTGAACATCAGGTCGATTACCTCGCCAACTTTGGTTTCAGGGGAAACTGAAATCACGGTTCTCGTCATTATGTCTCCAATGGAAAACCTTGAAAAGAGGTCCTCCGCGGTTACTATCTTTTCCTCCTCGCTAGCGCCTAGGTAAATGAACAGGGCTATGAGTAGGAGCCAAATATTCAAACCGAAGAACCCTATTATACCCATAGCCACTGCAATCGCTTTTCCAATCCCCGCAGCTGTTTTTGTAGCCTTGCCGTAGCTCGTTCGCCTCGCAATCAAGCTTCTCAAAACTCTTCCGCCGTCCATTGGAAAGGCCGGAATGAGGTTAAAGCCCGCGAGTATGGCATTGAAGTATGCACTGATGAGGAAGAACATCGAAATGCCGCCAGCTGTAATCAAGGCTGCAAAAAAGCTAAGAAGTGCGATCAATAGACTTGTCAATGGCCCAGCTAAAGCGATTGCAAGCTCTTCTTTCGGGTTCTTCGGGATTTTCTCCATCATCGCAACGCCGCCGAAGATGAATAGGACAATCCCCCTCACCTTAACGCCGTATCTCATCGCAACAAGCGAATGGGCAAGCTCGTGCAGAAGAACCGCAACGAAGACGAAGACGGAAGCCAGAACGGAGAACACAATTCTCTCAAACTCTGCAAGATTTGCAAAGCCAAAAGGTGAAGAAGTGACGTAGAAGTAGCTTGAGAGAACGAAAAGTATTATGAAAAGGCTCCAGTGAATCATTACGTCTATTCCAGCAATCCTCGCAATGCGAAGCGATGCATCCATGAAAATCATATTCACTCAACCTTTAAGCTTTTAGGTTCCAAGACGAGAAAGATATATATCGAGATTAAAACAGAACTCGATGACTCTGGAGAAAGAATACCTCGACATCACGTTTCTGAAGGATAGCGGATTTGTCAGAAAGCGCTGCGTTAAATGCGGAAAGTATTTCTGGACTGTAAGCGAAAGGGACGTCTGCGGAGACCCGCCATGCGGAGGGTATACCTTCATAGGCAACTCTCCTTTCAAAAGGAGTCTTGAACTCGACGAAATGCGTGAATTCTACCTCAAATTCTTCGAAGAGAGGGGGCACGCGAGGATAGAGAGATATCCCGTTGTGGCCAGGTGGAGGGATGATATCTACCTAACTATCGCCAGCATAGCCGATTTTCAGCCCTTTGTAACCTCGGGCATCGCTCCGCCCCCCGCGAATCCCCTCACGATTTCCCAACCCTGCATCAGGCTCGACGATCTGGACAGCGTCGGAAGAACCGGGAGACATCTGACGCTCTTCGAAATGATGGCGCATCACGCGTTCAATTTTCCCGGGAAGGAGGTCTACTGGAAGAACGAAACTGTGGCTTACTGCACGGAGCTACTGGAAAAGCTCGGAATAAGGAGAGAGGAGATAGTTTACAAGGAGGAGCCATGGGCGGGAGGTGGAAACGCGGGTCCATGTCTGGAGGCGATAATAAGGGGGCTTGAGCTTGCGACCCTCGTCTTCATGAACCTGAGGGCAGACGAAAAGGGAGACATTGAGATAAAGGGCGAAAGATACAGCAGAATGGAGAACTACATTGTCGACACAGGTTACGGGCTCGAGAGGTTTGTTTGGATGAGCAAAGGATCCCCGACTGTCTACGATGCCATCTTCGGAGGGGTTCTGGATCGAATATTCCAGTCCAGCGGCCTGGGCTATCTCAGAGGGAAGGATGCAAGGGAAATCGTGGCCGAAACCTCCAGACTTGCGGGAATGGGATACCAGCAGGACGGAATTAACCTCGAAATTTCAAGAAAGTTCGGGATGGACGTTGAAGATGTTAAAAAGCTCGTTGAACCTATTGCAAAGGTTTACTCCCTCGCTGACCATACCAGATGTCTCCTGTTCATGCTGGGCGATGGTCTGGTTCCCTCCAATGCGGGCGGGGGGTATCTGGCAAGGTTGATAATAAGGAGAAGCCTGAGACTTGCAGAAGAGCTGCAGCTTAACCTTGAACTCTACGATCTGGTTGAAATGCACTCTAAAATACTAGGATTTAAGTTCGATGTACCCATGGAGACGATCGAGGAGATCCTGAAGCTTGAAAAAGATAGATTTGCCTCCACAATCTCGAAGGGACTTCGAATGGTTGAGAGAACGATAGAGAAAAAGAAGAGCCTGGGAAAGGATGATTTGATCGAATTCTACGATTCCCATGGCATTCCTGCGGAAGTAGTGCTTAGGATAGCCGAAGAGAAGAACGTCAGAGTTGACTTCCCACCCGATTTCTACTCCGAACTGGCCAAAAGACATTCAAAAGCGGTAAAGGAGAAAAAAGAGGAAATAAAGCTTTCAAAATCCTATCCAAAAACCGAAAAGCTTTACTACGATAATCCGAAGCTCTTTGAGTTCTCCGCAAGGGCAATAGGATTTGAAAACGGTTTCCTGATCCTAGACAGAACTGCATTCTACCCCGAAAGCGGCGGTCAGGACAGCGATACAGGGTTTATAATCTCCAACGGAAAAAGGTTGAGGGTCAGTTACGTTACCGAGCTTGGCGGGGTCGTTCTTCACAAGATAGATGGATCCGTGCCGCTGGGGGAGGTAAAGGGAGTAATAGATCAGGAGAGAAGGCTCAGGCATATGAGGCATCATTCGGCAACGCATGTGCTTCTCTACACTCTGCAGAAGCTTTACGGAAATCACATCTGGCAGGCGGGAGCGAGGAAAGAGGCTGATAAAGCGAGGCTCGATGTAAGCCACTACAAGAAGGTCACCGATGAGGAGGTAAGGGAAATAGAGAGGCTCGCAAATAGGGAGATATTTGCAAATAAGGACATAAGATGGTTCTGGATGGACAGAATTGAGGCGGAAAGGAAGTTTGGATTCAGACTTTACCAGGGCGGAGTGCCTCCTGGCAAGGAGATCAGGATAGTCTGCGTTGGCGATGACGTGCAGGCGTGCGGCGGCACGCACTGCAGCAAAACAGGCGAGATCGGGTTTATAAAGATCCTTTCAGTAGATTCTATTCAGGACGGTGTCGTTAGATTCGAGTTCGCGGTTGCAGAAGCGGCAATTGAAGCAATTTCAAAAATGGAATCCCTGTTAAAGGAATCAAGCAAGATACTGCGTGTAGAACCGCAGATGCTTCCTAAAACTGTTGAAAGATTCTTTGAGGAGTGGAAGGAGCAGAAGAAGGAGATAGAGAGGCTTAAGGAGAGGATTGCGGAGCTTAATGGCGAAAATTTGCTTCGGACCGCTGAAGATTTCAGCGGTCTCAAGGTTGTTGCCGAAGTGATCGATGCAGATATGGCCGAGCTTCAGAAACTTGCAGATTATCTGTCCCGAAAGGGCGCTTTGGGCTGTCTTATGGCCCAGGGCGAGGGAAGGGTATTTGTTGTTGCCTTTGCCTCTGGAAATTATGATGCGAGGGAAATCCTGAGGGAGGTGGGGAAGTACGCGAAAGGGAGCGGTGGAGGTAGGAAAGAGCTCGCCCAGGGAGCAGCCGAGAGACTGCTCACAAGGGACGAGCTCGCAAGTATCATCTTTGAGTACCTGTCCAGAAAGGGCTGAGTTCATTCCTGTAAGGGGGCTTCCCCTGATCAGGAAAGGGGACGACATTGCAAGGCTGATCGCGGAAAACGTAGAACTGGAGGAAGGAGACGTTGTTGTTATCTGCTCTACGATCGTTGCAAAATCCGAGGGCAGGGTTAGAAAGCTGAGCGATTACAAACCCAGCGCCCTAGCGTTTGAACTGAGCAAAAAAGTCGGAAAGCCACCCGAGTACGTTCAGGCAGTGATAGAGGAGAGCGAGGAAATCCTGATAAGAGGGCCTTTTCTGCTTGTAAAGGCCAAATACGGAAATATCTGCGTTAATGCTGGAATAGATGCCTCAAACATAGAGAAGGGAAGCATAATCCTGCCCCTTCCCGATCCAGACAGGAGCGCTGAAAAAATCAGGAAAAGGCTTGAGGAGCTGACTGGAAAGAGGGTTGGAGTGATAATCACGGACACGAATGGGAGGTGCTTCAGAAAAGGTGTTGTCGGAGTTGCGATAGGGATTTCGGGCATAAGGCCGATGAGGGACTGGAGGGGGACAAAGGACCTGTTCGGAAACGTTTTGGAAGTCACAGTTGAATGCATTGCCGACGAAATCGCCGCTTTTGCGAATCTGATCATGGGAGAGGCAAATGACGCGATTCCGGCGGTTATAGTCAGGGGGCTGAGGATCCTTGGCGATGGTTCTGTGAGGGAGATTTACAGGAATGAGGAGGAGGATATAATAAGGCAATGCCTGAAAAAGTGCTTCTGATCGGCACAAATGTCAGAAACGTTGCAAGCTCGGCGAAAAGAGCCGGATATGAGGTCGATGCGATTACCAAGTACGCTGATGCTGACCTCTCCATTTACTGCAACAGGGTTTACAGCCTTGACGCAAGTGGAAGGGCCGAGGAAATTGCCCAGCAGAGCAAAGCGAAGGTTGTGCTGTGCTCAAACTTCGAAACATTCGAAATAAAGGCAGAACTGCTTTGCAACGAACCCAAGGTGGCAAGAAAGATTGTGGACAAGCTTGAGTTTTACAAAACCCTCGAAAATACTGGGATTCCGCATCCAGCGGTTTTAAAAAAGCCGGAAGGAAGGGTAATAGCCAAACCTAGGTTCGGAGGCGGTGGAGAGGGGGTGAGGCTTACAGACAAACAGGAGGACGGTTGCATTCTGCAGGAATTCATTGAGGGGATTCCTTGCAGCGTTTCGCTACTAGCTTCAAAAGAAATGGTGCCGATAGCCTGCAATTTTATTTTTTCAGGCTGGAAAGAGATGAACGCGAGCGGTTTCAGGTACAGCGGGAATCTGACTCCCTTAAAAATAGATGAGGAGAAAAGAAGGGAACTTGAAAGGCTTGCTGTGGAGACTGCAGAGCTTTTCGATCTCAGGGGTTCAATCGGTGTGGACTTCATTTTGGCGGACAGGCCATACGTTCTCGAGCTGAATCCGAGATTCCAGGGTTCTCTGGACAGCATTGAGTGGAGTTTGGACATCAATCTCTTCTCCCTGCACGTAAAAGCCTTTGAGGGCAAAAAGATCGAGGTTGTTAAGCCCAAGAGGTTTGCAATCCGCGCCATTTATTTCGCAGATCGGGACTGGAATATCAGAAGGGATTTAACCGGAAACCCATTTTTCGCCGACATTCCAACAGGCCCCTACCGCAAGGGAGATCCGATGGTTTCAATCCTTTCGAGCGGAAGCTACGACGAAGCCTTCAGAAAGGTTAGAGAAAGAAAGGAACTTTTCTTGAAGCTCATTTCGGAATGATTCTCAAAACTTTTGCCTTTTCACTCTGAATCGCATAGCTCCCCGTTGAGGCCGGAACGAGACAGGAATAGCCCTTCTGAAGATCCGCTACACCTTTCTCGCTTCTCAGCAGGGCATAGCCTTCAAGGCAGAGCAGCAGGTTGAAGGTGTTTATTGTGAAATCCAGTCTCCCGGCAACGTCAAGAACCTCAGCTGTAAAGAATTCTGTTTCGACCTTGCCCTTTTTGCCCCTCACTTCGAAATCCTGAGTTCTGTCAATTTTTATAGCTTTTTTCGCCTTTTCATCCTTCAATCCGTATGTCAGCTCCGAGTTCGTTGATATTTCAACCATTCTGGAATTTTCTGCCGTGTGCAGCACTCCCGGAGGGATCACGAAGGTATCGTAAATCCCGGATTCGAACCTGTTCAGCTTCTCGAGAAGCAGCTTCTCATCGCCTATAATTTCTTCAAAATTCTCCTGCGTGAGATTCTCGGAAAGGCCTACGTAGATTGTTCCCTTCAGCACAATCCATGCCTTCTGTTTCTCCCCCTCAGTCTCGCCGAAGCTCTCAGCTACTTTTGCTGAAGGATGGACGTGAAGGTCAAGCCTCCCGGAAACGTCAATCAGCTTTACGAGCAACGGGAACGCAGTATACCTGTCCGCAAGATCTCCGAGTATCTCCTTTTTCGCCTCCACGAAGAGTTCCGTCAGCTTCACTGAACCCTTTTTGAGAAAAACCTGAGAAGGATTGGAAGGATGAGCGGAGAATTCCCAGGATTCTCCAATTCCCTTCTTCCTAAAACCCTTCATTAGTGATATCCACTCGCCGCCCCAGGGCCTTTCAACGAGGTTTTCAGTTGCCTGAAACAAGAAGCTGGGAAGTTCCATATTTCGAGTATTCACCCTAAATATATATTTTGCAGTCAATTCCTAGTGAGCTGCTCCACGACTGAAGCCAGGAGCTTCCGGCGTTAAGGGAGGGCTTTACGCCCATCCCCTCGTCTGCCGGCTGTGTTGAGATTAAACAGCCTTTTTGCGTCTTCGTAGCATTTTTCATGCAAAAACTTCTTCGATGTGGAACTGTAGCCCAGATACCATTTAACGAGCTTAAAATACTCTCTGAGCGTTTTATTTAAAGCCAGGATTTTTGATTTATTCGGCCTGAACACCCTGCCTACAACGCATATCTGGACTTCCTTCTGCAAGGGGTCATCCCCAAGGCTTTCTTAACGCAGAACTATTTAAACC
>QNUZ01000025.1 GCA_004347865.1 Archaeoglobi archaeon
GCCGTAACAGTCGATCATGCGACGAACGGAAGGTTCATCCTAGGGATAGGGGCAGGAGAGGCGGAGAACATAGTTCCCTTCGGACTGAACTTTGATAACCCCGTTGCAAGGCTCGAAGAGGGGCTGAAGCTGATAAAAATAATGCTTTCAGCGGACTACGGAGAGAAGATAAACTTTCAGGGGAAGTTCTTCAGATTTGAGGATGCCGTTTTTGACCTGAAGCCGGTTGGAAAACTTCCGATATGGATTGGCGCACACGGAAACAGGATGCTAAAGCTGACTGCAAAATACGGTGACGGCTGGCTCCCTTCAACCCTGCCTCCCGAAGTCTATGCCGAAAGGCTGGAAAAGCTGATAAAGTTTGCAAAGGAGGAAAAAAGGGATCCGGACGAGATCAAAAAGGGTATATTCGTGAGTCTTGTTGTTGACGAGAAAAAGGAGGAAGTTGAAAGGCTGCTAAGGACGCCGATTCTGAAAATCCACGCTCTGCTGCTGCCGTCGGAGTTCTACGAAGCTCTCGGATACAAGCATCCATTCGGAAAGTTCTACGGACTTCTGGATTACATTCCGACAAAGTACACGAAGGATCAGATAATGGAGGCAATAGAAAGGGTTCCCGACGAGGTTTCAAGACTGGCATTCGTCTGCGGAACTCCCGATGAGATAGTGAAAACATTCGAGCAGTTTGAAAAGATAGGCGTTGAGCACATCGTCATCTGGAATCTGACCTACTTCGGAGACGTTACGAAGATAAAGAGCTCCTACGCACTTGTGGACGAGATAATTGGGAATTTCAAGTAATTTTTATAAAATTTTTAGAATGTCTGGTTTCTGCTCTCGTCGCGCGGCTCACTTGCAGGCAGCGGGGACAGCTTATATTATATCAGGCGCGTTGCATACCATGCTTGATGAGAGCCTGAATCTGGCATGGATTGAATCGCCACCCGAGTGCCGCGGGCTTTTCGAGCTCACGGCCGGGATCAGGGTTGTTGGGCGCGGGGAAGTTGAAGCTGAGGGCGTGCGGGTGAGGTACTTGATCATCAGAAGGGGCGGAAGGCGGAGCATCCTTATCGTATGTCCGGTGTGCGGAAGATGGGGAAGGCTTAATGTGAGGGAGCGCACGGCCTACGGCAGAAGGTTCAAGGTCCTGCACGGCAGGACGAGGTCCGGATGCAGCCTGAGCTATGCAACAAGGGGTTTTGAAGCAGTTGTGCGAATATACAATCTCGCAGGAGCCGTGCCATGATTTTCAGAAAGAGAGAGGTATTCGATCCTGATTATCTGCCCGAGGAGATACCCTTCAGGGAAAAGCAGATATCGCAGCTCGTAAGCTGCATCGATCCCGCACTCCAGGGATTCGCGCCTCTGAATGCACTCTGCCTTGGGCCCCCATCCACAGGAAAGACCTCGACGATAAGATTCGTTTTGAGACGGGCCTCAGACCTCGAAACCTTTCACTGCTCCTACATTCGCTGCCCGACTTCCAAGGACTCATACAAGATCTTTTCGAAGATATTCCGCGACGTTTTTTCCCAGCAGCCCCCACTTAGCGGGGTAAGCAAGTCCGTTCTGGTCGAGAAGATCTGGAGCAAGCTCGAGAAGCCGCTTCTGGTCGTTCTCGACGATGTGAACTTCCTCACCTCTGAATGCGCGAGCGAGGTCATATACGAGATACTCAAGGCCCCGGACGAGCACGGGGTTAAGGTCGGGATATTCGCAGCGGCAACCGACGTCAGATTCCCCCTGCACCTAGATCCCTTTGCAGGGGCAGTTTTCAGGTACTTCGAGGTCTTCTATCCCCCTTACGGGAGGGGTGAGATAAGGGAGATCCTTCTGAGAAGGGTGAAGGAGGGCTTTTCGGAAGGCTGCCTCAGCGATGAAGCCTTCGAAAGGGTCGTCGATATCGCTTCAGGGGCCGCAGATGTCAGATACGGCATTTTCCTTCTTAAGACAGCAGGATTGATTGCGGAGAGCAGAAGGGCGCTGAGGGTTGAGGTTGATGATGTCGAGAGAGCCCATGAAGGGGAGGCGGTTCCGTTTCTGGCCAAGGCGCTCGCAGCGCTAAACAGCGAAGAAAGGGCCGTGCTGGGGATAATCTGCTCCGTGAGGGAGATCTCAACGGGTGAACTTTACTCGCTTCTCAGCGGCGAGGTTAGGATGAGCTACAGGAAGTTCTACGATGTGCTTGAAAAGCTCGAAAGGCTCAGGCTCGTTGATATAGCCTTCGGCGAAAAGGGAGTGGGAAGGACAAGATATGTTCACGCCAAATTCGGAGAGGAGGTTTTCGAGAAGGCTATGAAGCTTCTTTAGGGATTCAGGAATCTATATCGCCAGTAGCCAGCCAAACACCTGGAACACCACAAAGAGCGAAGGAACTAACATCATAGGCGGAAACTACTGGGCTTCTTGCAGCGGCTTATCTGCTCAGGAGGAAGAATTAATCTAAATTTTTTTATTCTTTAAATTAATGATCTATATCTCTCAAGCTGACCTTCTCTCATCCCGAAATGCGAGGTTCGCAGCTGTGAGGCTGGATGACCATACAAAAAGCCCGGATATTTAATTCAAAGCGAAAAAGAAGAATAAAAAACTAAGCTACGGGTCTAGGCCTATTCTTAGCGCCTCGCTCAGCGAGAATGCACCTGCAGGGTTGAAGCTCAAATTAACAAACCTCTCCTCTCCACCCTCAATCGAACTGAACTCCCACCAGAAGACGACTCCGTCAGAGCCGTAGGAGTTGTAGTTTCCGCTGAAGGCCACCGAAATCCCTTCGGGTTTGATCCAGTACACCTTCAAGTTCCTGGCTTTTTCGTGGGCCTTAACCTTAATCGTCGCATTCACTCCATAGAGCGAAATTTCGGCGGAAACGTTGAGCTTCTTAGATACCCTCGCATTTGGCCCGAATTCGGAGCTGTTTCCGTTTAATATCGTGAGTGCGGTGATCTGCGAATTTTCATCGACGCCCTTTCCAGAAACGCTGATAGATCCGCTGAAGTATCCGCTGCTGTTTGCAGTCAGACCTCCTAGATAAATCCATCCCTCCCCGTAGTATCTGGGAAGCTCCGAGCTGCTCCAGTTGTTGCCCTTCAGATCATCTCCATCCGTTGAATTCCTAACCAGATATACCTCCACGACAGAATTTGCAAACAATTGGTTCCCTGCTGCCCCCTCTTTTCCTATAAAACCCTCGAGGTACAGCTCATCCCCATCCAGTTCAGCGAGTGTCAGAATGGGGTAATCCACACCGCAGTTGGCCATGCTGCAGTTCAGCACTCCGTCGTTCAGGGTTACGTTGTCTCCGAGATGCGCAACCTGTGTGCTTGCCGCATTCACGAGATCTATTCCGAGCTTCGAGTTGTTGTATATCGAGTTCCTCGTTATAGTGACGTTGAGAACATCGCTGCCGTATCTCACCACTGTCACGCCGTGGCCGAAGTTGTTCCTTATCAGGCTGTAGGCAACAAAACTGTTGTTCGCATTAATCCTTATTCCGGCCGTTTCGCTGACGTATCCGGTTTCATTTCCGAAGGCGTTTGCTTCTACGGAGCAGTTGAAAATCCTTATCCCACCACCCGAGTTATAGGTTTCTATCCCCTGCGCAGCGGCCTTGGCAGAAACGCTTCTCTCGATTGTAACGTTCGATGCGGAACTCTCAACACCGACGTTGTCACCCCCGTCAAAGGTCAGGGCGTTTCTGAAAGCGATCACATTCTCAGCCCTTCCTGCTTTGATACTGCTACTGTAGAAGAGCAATCCGTAACGCTCTGCAAAGGCGACAATCGAATTTAGGACAGTGGTGTTGTTTCCCTCTGTCCACAGATTTGCCCCTCCCGTTCTGTTCAGCCCGCTTGCCTTTGGATCGGTTCCATTGGCCCTCAGACCCGCGAAGACGTTCTCGATCTTTAAATTTCCCGCATAGCTGCGCAGAACTCCTGGATACTGGTTGTAATTACTTCCGAAGATCGAAATATTTCGGATTTCGGAATTCGAGGCCGAGAAAGTCAGATTAAGCGCGGGATTCAGATTTGCCCCGTAGATCTCCAGTTCTGGCTTTGGAATTGCGTAAAGCATAGCCTCGTCTCCGCTGAAAAGAACTCCGTCGGGGCCGACGCCTACGGGAATGCTTTCCTGCAAAGGAGTGCTCCTGATTGTTTTAGTTTCGTAATCGTAGATCACGTATCCGGGATTGCTTTCTATGACGCTCATATCCGCCCTAAGCGAGGTTCCGTTTATTTCGACGGGATCCGAAATGTCTAAGCTTCCAAGGCTTGCGTTCAGCGGTATGAACCACCAGGAGCCGTTTGAATCGTAAGCATTTGCGGGAACGCCCATCACGAAGTAGCTCCTCTGCTTCCCGCTGATCGCGTTTGAGTTGAGCACGAACTGCCTGAAGCAACCTTGGCAGGATCTCGGATTTGCCGTATCGTCGTCTGCATCCCTTGTGTTGGTGACCACGCTGAAGTTGAAGCCGAAGTAGAGGGTTTCGTTGTTGTAGCTTGAGCAGTTTATCGTGATGAAATGCTCCGCTCTGCCTGTAAGGCTTGTCCCGACGTAGCTCACATTGTCGCTAAGCTCGCCTCTTCCTCCAAAGAAGGGGACCAGCTGTGAGTAACTGCTATCGTTCGTCTGAAAAGTCTGCTCCGCCCATACGTGGCCGATGCTGTAGCCTGAATTGTAGCTCAGGCTTGCATTTGCTGCGTTTATAGTCCTTGAGTTTACCACAACGAAGTAAGTCCTCGTTATGTCCTTCACGGCCCTGAAGCTGAAGTTACCGTTTGAATCCGTCACGTTTTTTCTCAGAACTCTGTCTCCGCTGTCTGGAATTCTGTTTCCGTTCATGTCCTCGACCAGCAGAACTTCCACGCCGCTTATCGGCCTGTCTTCGCCATTGTTTCTCCCCAGCGGGAATAGATCGTGCAGAACGGTGCCTTTTATGTTGAAAACAACCGGCGGCTTGAAGTACAGCCCCTCGCTGAGGTTTACTGCAAGCCTGTAGTGATTTCCTCCGGCATTATAATCGTCATGGTTCGATCTCTGGCTTACGTTTATTCTCCATACCCCATAATCTCCCGATACGGTCTGAACGGCTGTCCATACATTGTTTCCGGAGAGGTTCCATCCCTGGACGGATCCAGTCGGAGAGGTAACCGTTAAGTTAATTCTAGGGTTTTGATTGTTGCCGTCGGGATCATATACGCTGAAGTTGAAGCTGTCCGCAAAAACGTAGTAGTTCTGATACGGGTTCAGGTTTTCATTCAAATCTCCAACGATCACGCTGTCATTTGTCCCATACAGATTTTGCCCGGAAACGCTGTAGCTGCTGTTGACCCTGAGGTTAATCTCATCCGCCCCCGTAACGTTTATACCGTAATAGTTTCCATTATTGCTGCTCCAGCTATCTTCAAATAGCTCGATTCTCCACCATCCAAAGGAGCTTGCGGTTTGGATCGTAAATGAGTCCCAGTTGTCACCGGAGTTCGCATTGTAAGTTCCCTGCAGGCTACCGTTGGGGTAGTAGACCCTAGCCTGCAATCCGTCGCCGTCATAAATGTTAACGGTGAAGTTCTGGCCACTCGGAACGTAGAGCCAGTAAACGTGGACTTCATTAGTTTTACTTTCTCTGCAAATCGATGCGCCGTAGGTTCCTATGAACCCGACCCATCCGACGCCCCCGTCGTCCGAAATTACCCCGTCCTCCTCTCCGTCCTCATCACCGAAGCCGCCGTCTTTGAGATGCAGGACTACATAGCTGCCCTCAACTTTGGCCTTGAACGAACTCCACTCGAGAGTTTTCGGATTGAACTTGAAAAACGTGGCATTTCCTTCATCGTCCAGAAGGCCCTCAAGGGAGGGATAGAGAATCTTTATTTCGGCTTCTCCGCCCCTCTCAACTTCGATCCTGAACTTAATCAGCCCGTAGGGAAATTCAGCCGGCCTCGATGGAAGATTCTCCGGATCCACGAACGCAAGGTAGCTGAGCTCTTTATTCGTTTCAACACCGATCTCGAAATCCCTATCGCCCTTGACCTTCAGCTTCCCCTCGTGCGCTTCCAGCTCCTTTTCGACGCTGAATTTCGGGATGTACAGCTTTATCGGATCCACTATCACTCCATTTGCTTCGCCATCCTCGTCAACTACGCCATCCTGGAGCGTTAATGTCACCTGCCTCCCGTTCTCGCCGACCGTGTAGTTCACGGGAATGAAGCTACCATTGACTTCCTTCCAGTAGTATGCATGGGCACCATCGGGGATCTCGAAGGGCAGCTCGATCTTCACCTCAACCTTTTCTCCGGCACCTATTTCGGAAATCACAAGGCTTGCGTTTTCACCGTCGAAGTTCAGCTCCCTGAATTTACCCTTGCTAAGAGAGAAGTTAAAGGTCTGCCCGTCGAAATCGACTCTCCTGAAGTCTGAAACCATGGGCCCGGGCTTTAGCTTCATTTCAGAGTTCTTGCATACCAGAATGACCTCTTCAGCCCCTTCCGGCAGATCCATCTCAAAGGTTCCGTTTTTCGGAGTGATCGAACCGCTGGAATTGGATGGCAGGATTGAGAACTGGACCTCCGCATCGGTGAAATTTGCCGAGGCCCTTCCGTAAACCTTGCTGTCTTCACTCCAGGCTTCAAGGCTGCAGGAATCGATGAGGAATTCCCTCTCAATTCCGTCCGCGATTACCCTGTATTTCCCCACTTTTTCAGCAAGGAAATCGTAGATCCAGCTCCCGTTCCTTTCAGAAAACTCAATCGGGATTTTTTCATCACCAAAAATCAGATAGCTTTCTTCCGGAGCAAAGTTTGTCCGAATCTCCACCTTTTCCCCGATGAAGTAGAGCCTTTCGCACGAAATCGTTTTTTCTGACCTGATCTCAAAGTCAAGCGAAAGCTCCGCATTTCCGGCTCTAAGAATAGCCGTGTATTTTCCCTCGCTAAGGTTCAGGGGTATTCTGAAGGTTCCGTTCTCTACCTTCGCCTTTCCTTCCTGGCCGTTAATTCTGTAAGCCACCTCTTCGGGGCCCAGGAAGTAGTAGGTAACGTTCCCTTCAATCCGGTTTTCCGAAAGGGATGCGTTTATCGAATAGCTGTCAACGAAGAATTCCTTTTCAAAGCCATCTAGAATTAGCCTGTATTTCCCGAGTACAACGTTTTTATTAAGCTCAACAGCGGCAAGGCCGTTTTCCAGTTTGATCTCCTCCTCTTCTCCGAGGGGGTTGATCATCCTGCAGGAGGTGAAATTTCCCCTTATGGTAACCGTTTCTCCGGGGAAGTAAACATCCTTCAGATCGAGGCTGAAGTCGAAATCCCTCGAAGCCTTCAGATGTGCATACTCGGCTTCAACCCTGAATCTGGTTAGGTTCAGCATTCCGGGATTGAAAAGACCCTCGAATTCGTATTCCCTGTCTGAAATGACCTTAAGCCTTGAACTGACAAATTTTCCGTCGAGTTCGGCAAAGACTGATCCGTTGTAGGAGATCGTGAAGTTCACAGCAATTTTCTTTCTGATCTCGGAGTTCAGGCAGCTTGCCGCTATTTCGTGCTCCCCCGGTGACAGCTGCAGAATGACCTCTCCGTTTGCCTCTCCTTGTTCGGAATCCAGGGTAAAACTGATCCTTGGCTGGGTAAAGAAGGTCTTCGCGGAGATTCTCAAGGTTCCATCTGCATACTCGGTGCTCAGATTGCAGTGGTCAACGATAAAGCTTTTCTCGATCCCGTCCATGATGAGCCTGTACTCTCCGAGGACAACGTTTTCTCTGAACTCGAATTCAGAATAATATAGCCCTTCTCGTTCAGAGAAGTTCAGTTCAAAGACCTCCTTTGCAGGGGAAACTATCAGGGCCTTTTCAGGTCTGAAATCTGTAATTACGGTCAATTTTTCTCCAGGAGAGTACACGTCCTTCAGCCCGAGAACCGTTGAGCTTGAATTTACTTCAAGATTAGCCGAAAATAAGAAGCCGAGGATGAGCAGGAGAAATGCGGTTTTGCTTCCCATTTCTCTCATCAAATTCAAAGTGAAAAAATGAAAAGGCTAAAAATTTTTACTTGTTCCTTCCGTTTCTCCTCAGTGCCATCAGCAGGACGCCGAATCCCGCGAAGGTGACCGTTGCAAGTGTAGTTTCGTAGTTCGTCGCCTTTGCACCGCTCACGAGCGTTATCTTAGGCGATGTCTGCTCGTTGAGCGAGTACATTGGGTCTATACCAACTATGAAGGCGTCTAGGACTCTGAAATCACCAGTTCCGTTGAGCTGGTAGAATATGACGACTGTCTGGTTGTTACTGATGGCGGTTGTATTGGTGTAATCTCCATCTCCGACGGCTCCCGGTTCTATTGGATTAAGCCGCCAGTATAGCCCTTCTTGGTAGCCGCTCAAAGGACTGCTCACGCTGCCGTTTCCTGCCAGCATTGAGGGCTGTTTCACCCAGTCTCCATCTCCGTCGCTAGACCAGTTGTAGTCCCAGTTGAATTTGCTGAAATTCTCCGGAATCAGATCGTAGACGTAAACGTAAGGCGACTCGTTTCCGCCGATGTTTTCAACTACCAGGTAGATGTCGAAAACGTTATTGCTTCCAGTGCTTGCGGTTTCGTTGAACTTCACGTGCTTCGTGACCTTGACCAAGTAGGTGCCTATGATGTAGATTTTTTCAATGACTATGAAGTTGCTTCCGTAGGTTGCGTTGTAGTCGTTAAATGTCGTGTTGTTTGCTTCCCAGCCCTTCTCAGAATCTTTAATCAGCTTGAAGGTAGCGTTTGCCCAGATTATCGGAACCCCGGGGTAATAGAAGGCTATTCCCTGTGAGGAAGCTTGAGAAGTGTTCCAGCTACCACCGGGATTTAAAATGGCACTTGGTGTCCAGTTCTTTCTCGAGTCAGAGATTTCATTATTTAGATTATCTCTATCAGTTGCCCACATGGTAACGTTCGTCAGAACGTATGTCAGCCCGCTCGCCGTGTTCGTTATCGAGGCGTTTCCATGCCAGTAGTTGCTTTCGTCGGGACCGTATTTGGTAACATTGAGGCTCGCATTTCCCACCGCAAACACATCAACAACGGAGCTTCCGCTTATGTTTCCGTAGCTGAGGTTGAACTCAAACACCGCGAAGCCGAATGGCTCGAAGTAGTGCGGTGCTGCACTGCTATTCGTATAGTTTCCTGTAACAGTAAAGGAGACGTTGCAGTACTTGCTGCTTGTGTTGAGCTGGATTCCTGTTAGATTCAATGCTGTATTTGTATTCGTTCCGCTAACGTATGGGCTATCCCAAATCACTACAGACTGCGGCTGAGCCCCATCTACGTATTGTGGATTAGCTATAGGCCCCAAACTTACCCAATTACTGCTTCCATAATTACTGCTCTGGTTGCTCAGGTACTTCGTTATGTTCAGCATCACGTTGTTACCGCTTAAGCTACCAAGCGCAGTCTTCGCCCACCAGGTTTCGTTGAGGCTGGTGTTTAGGTAAACGGTCCAGGTGTAGCTGCCGCCTGCAGGTATCTTGGATGGACTGTAGGTTTCGCTGACGTTGAACGGCGCTCCATTTTCAATGCCCATTGCACCATCGTTAACGTCGTAGAAGAGTGAAACTTTATCCTTAGGCTTTAAAATCGTTATATGCACGATGCAGTTTGCACCGCTGCTGTTGAAAACGCCCTCCTTCGCTATTCTTTCGGGAGGATTCGCATTCAGCATTACTTCTGCATATACTGGTTTTTCCACTATTCCGAGATTTCCGCAGCTTGTTGTGTTGTTCACTAAATTCAGGGCAATCCATATATCGTAAATCGGGTCGCTTCCTTTGTTCGTAATGTTAACGAATCCCGTTACGTTCGTTGTGAAGCTGAATGCCGGACCGCTTCCTGTATAGTCTTGGGGTGATGCTGTTGTGTTCACCTTTTCCTGTATGTTTATCTCAAGCGGCGCTGCGCTGGCCATGGTAATTATTGTTATCATTCCAATCAGCAGCATTCCAAACTTCCTTCCGAATTCCGGGACTTTTAACATGCTTTCCGCCTTCAGACAGCACTACATAAAACTTTCGCGGTATTGAATAATCAATAAAAAACTGATATATCTTCATCGAAAGACTTTTAAAATAGAGGTTGGTGAAGAATCGTGAAACGCATCGTAAAACTGCAGATCCTGCTGGTTGCCCTGCTGGCAATGCAGGCGGCTTGTGGGGCTGTCATAGAGATTTCCGAGATGAATATCACGGTTCAAGTTGCAGAAAAGGCCCACTTCAGATACGAGATAACGCTGAAGAACAAGATAGACAAACCTCTTGTCCCCGGAATTTCTGAGCTGAGGCTTCAGAAAGTCGAGAGCCGGAGGCTCCTACTCTTACCCCTGCCTTTTGGGGAAAAGAGATGCGGAGTAGATGTGGAAAATCTCAGGGCGTACTCAGGAAACATGAATTTCAGGTCCTACTATGAAAAACACGGGGATTATTCGTCTGTTTACTACGAGATCTGGTACCCTATTGAGCCGCATGGAGAAAAGGAGGTTGTTTTGGAGTTCGATGCGGATCTCGTGGACAGCGGCATACTCTTCAAAAGCGTGACATTCCCCGTTGGAGGGGACACAGACATCAGGAGCCTGAATGTTACCTTTTCCTCAGACTGGAACCTATGCTACCGTGAAGGAGATGCAAGTTCCGTACCCGCGAACCACATTGCATTCTTCACGGCCGAGTTCTCAATTATTCCTCTTCCGGTGCTCCCAATTCGTGGTTATCTGCTCTTCTGGGGATTTTTACTGGTCTTCGTTCTCGTTGCAATTGTGATTCTAAGAAAAAGGAAAAATATGCGGACATGATTCTCCCTTTGCTGCTCCTGATGCTGGTTGCAACATCCCGGGGCTGCGTTTACGAGATAAGGGATGTTGTCTTTTACCCAAACGGATCGCAGGAAGTTGCGAGAGATTGGGTGATTGTTGACTTCAGAAACCAATACGGCTACGATCTCTTCGATGTCGAAATCGGGGATATAGCAAAAGTTCCCGTGGTGAGAAAAGGGGAGGAGGTAAGAATCGATCCCTACAAAAATCTGTCTCCGAGAGAATTTCCTCTGAGCATAACGGCCAGCGTTAAAACGTTTCAGGAAAGAAGCGAGATCGAATACACAGTGAGGAATCTTGGAAACGGAACCGAAGTCGAAGTGCGCATCCCAGTTTTCAGGGATCTGATCTCGTGCGGCAACTGCGAAATATCCAGTGGGACCGTGATCTTCAGAAAAAGCCTCGAAAAGAACGAGACTGCAAATTTCACCCTTATCACATCCAGGCAGTTTTCAGTTCCGAACGGTACGGTTAGCTTCAGCTATGAAGACTCTTTAAACCTGAATTTCACTGCAAATATTCCCGTAAGCGTTGAAAAGAGCAAATCCGACAGCTGGATAGGAATTTTCAAAGTAACGAACACTTTGGACAGAGAAATAGATCTGAAAATGGTTGCATTCGTCGAATTTCAGGATGGAAGCAGAAACGAACTCTTCGAGAGATATGAAAGGCTGGGAGCAGGGGAAAGCTTCACGAAAAGTGTTGAGGTGCAGAGCAATGATGTCCCAATTTTCCTGTTCAAAGTTCAGGCGAGGGTCTCGGATTTCTGCAAGTTGACCATGGTTCCGGCCTATGAGATGGACGGAAGGCACGTCGTTGGCCAGGCATTGCTTAAGGGCCTCGGTTCTTCCTTCACCCCGTCCTATCCATCTGGCGTTTGGGGAGGTGCGCTGCCAGCCCAAGTTACCTTAACGCCCCCATCAACCCCGGAAACCACCGCAACACCGCCAGCAGAATTTGGCGGCTTCAGACCGCAGGTGTTCATCCCGCCGCTGAAAATTCCCGAACTGCTGCTCTCCCCCTATTTTACCGTCTTCTCGCTCTCCTTCGCCGGATTTTTCTTCGTGCTGGTATTTCCGGTGAGAGCGAGGAGGGGAATCGTTGCAATGAGGGAGCATGAAAACATTGCTAGACTCTTTGCTAGGAGGTTCAGAATTTACTGTCCTCCTTCAAGCCCGATAGGCTACGGTATTGTTGTAGAGCCCGATGAGGAATTGGTTTCCGTTCTGATCGAAAGCGGTATCCCGCGGGAGTACGCTGAGTCGGTTGCGGTTGCAGCAAAGGTTAAAAAGCCCCTGATTGTTGATAGAGAGGAAGTTGCAAAGATTGCCTTAAGCATTGGCATACCGGTGATAATGTATGGAAAACCTAGAAGAGCTCTATGAGGAAGTCCTGAAAAGGATCAGATTTCGCGACATGGTTGCAGCAGTTGCGATATCAACGGCCTTCGTAGTTTTCGGGATCATAGTCATAATCCTGCTTGACGTCATAGCCATCCCGCCTGCCTTTAAAATGCCCGCATCGATATTTTTGCTAATCTCTGCCTGGATTCTGATGATAATCGGGGTTTATCTGCTAACCTCCATGCCGCTGCCACCGCTGCCAACGAAAATAGTTGTGGATTCCGAAGGTCTGCAAAGGCTCATGGAAATGGGTTACAGCGGGAGGATATACGTTACTAGGCAGACTTTCAAGAAGATTCCTCCAAAACTCGCGCTCAGGGCAAACCTGCAGGTTATAGATGTCGACGAGAGGGATGCCAGAAAATTTGCAAAATTCGGCGAGGAGCTTTCATATGCAATAGCCTGTGCGAAAAAAATTAGGGCCAAAGTCGTAAGCACGAGAAAGCTCAGGGCGAAAGGTGTTGAAATCATAACGGCGGAAGATTTCATTCCTTCTGCCCGATAGAGGAATTTTAAAATTTCCCTCTTTTCTGCCGCATTTTTAAACAACTCCATAGAGGTTGATGAGGAGGAGCGTAGCCGTCGTAAGCGGAAAGGGGGGTACGGGGAAAAGCTTCGTTACCTGCAACACAGCCATAGTTCTTGCAGGCGCCGGCTTTAAAACGCTCATCGTCGATGCCGACACAACAATGGCAAGCGTTGAGATCATCTACGGTATAACTCCACAGAAGACGCTTCAGGATCTTGTTTCCGGGGAAGCAAAGCCCGAGGAAGTTCTCTACAGCGGACCGAACGGTGTTCTAATTGTGCCTTCGGGCGCAAGGCTTAAGAGGAGGATAAGGCCGAGCGAGCTGGATGCGGCGATAGCCTCTGTTCTGGAGGTTGCTGCTCCAGATTTTTTGCTAATCGATGCTCCCGCGGGTCTCGATGCTGAGGTGCTTACGGCCGTCATGATGACAGAGGCGCATCTGGTCGTCTGCAATCCCGAAATAACAAGCCTTGCGGATGCCTACAAGGTAAAGTCGGTTCTTAGCGGGAGGAGCAGATATCTGGGGGCTGTGCTCAACAAGATCGGGAGGATCGAGCTCTCGAAGTTCAGAGTCGCGAACCTTATCGGACCGATACTTGCGGCGATTCCCGAAGACGCGAGGGTTAGGGACTCGATAAACTGCGGAACGCCCTATGTTCTGAAATACCCGGAAAGCATGGTTACGAAGCAGATTCTGAGGGTTGCCGGTGCAATTGCGGGCGTGGACCTTTATCTCAAAAAAGAGACAAGATGGCCGGGATTTTTGAGGAGATCGAAATGAGGATTCCCGCTCCCGCAGGTAAAATTCTCGGAAAGCAAGCGTGTTTTGATTTTGGAGGTTGGGATGCTGAGGGGATAAAGGGTGCGATCTGCATTTCTTTCGGAACTGGATGGGTAGCAGTGGAAAGGGGAAGGGTAATTGCTGCATTTTACGAGGACAGCCAGGAGCAGCTCTTCGGCATTGATGCCCTCTCAAGGCTCTGCCAGTCCAGCATTTCGGCCGAGTTATATGAATGCGACGGAAGACTGCTTGAAACCCTCGTCAGGATTTTCCCCGAGATATCAATCGGACGCAGCTACAGGGATCTTATGCTTGAAATCCGAAGCCTCGACCTTATCGATACCATCGTCGGTCCGAAATTCGTCGAACCAGCAGCCTCAAGCCCTTCCGGAGCGGTATCGCAGAAAAGCGAGGTTGGGCTCGTTGACGAGCACGACAACGGGCGTGTTGCGAACCTCGAAGAATACCTCTCCAAAATCGGCGATTTTACGGGAATTGTCGAGGCCTCAGATGGAGGGCTGAATTTCTCATTCTGGGTAAGGGAGGGCAAGATCGTTGCGGCCCTGATGGATGACGGCGGCATTAAGGTGGGGGGAAACTCCGTGCTTTATTTCTGCGGCATCCCAGCGAAAGTAAGGAGATCACCCTGGCAGGATCCCCC
>QNUZ01000026.1 GCA_004347865.1 Archaeoglobi archaeon
AACAACAAAGCTGCATATATATACTCCATCTTCAACACCTCCTATCCAAATAAAGAAGCAAGCCCCTCTATGGCTTCCTCCTCCTTTTTATCCTCTTCTTTCTTTTCCTCCTCCTTCTTTTCTTCTACCTTTTCTGGCTCTCTGGCCTCTCCTCCCTTAACGAGAGCTTTTAACTCATCATCAAGAGCTTCAGGCGGCAATAAAGAGGCGAGAGTGAGCATTTGAGCATGGGCCTTTATCAAGAGATCGGGCATGACTTCCTTTTCCAGGATTCCTGCATTTATAGCAAGATTTCTTGCATCCATATATCCCTTGAGCAGCAGTATTTCAGCAGTCTCCTTCGTGACATAGCAGCAGTTGACTGCTAGGTTCATTGCAATTCTGTAGGCGTTCTGGAAGTCCTTCAAGATCGCTTCTTCGTCGATCTTCAGCAGTTCAGGTGTAAGAACGACACCATCGTAAACGGCTAAGGTCTCCAATCCGACTTTAAGCGGTTTTATGTTTAATTTTTCGAGTGCCTTGGCAACTTCTGGTTTTACAACTTCTCCAGCCTTAACCACAGTAGCGGTCTTCTTTATAACTACCTTTCCCTTTTCAACCGCTGCCGGAATGCCAGCCATCTGGAGTTCTGCCATGGCTGGACCCGGAGGAAGAGAAGTTGGCCCCTCTTTTACGACAACGTCTATCGGGGAGATCTGGTTTGGTTTTAGCGGAGAATTCACTTTGAGGCTTTCTAGCTTCTTGTAAATCTTGAACGGGTTTTCATTCGTTGCAATTATAGCCACCTGTCCTTTTGCATATTCTTTGAGCTTCTCGTATCCACCGCCGACCGAATCGAGGGCCAAGTTCAGTAGAGTCTTCTTCACGACTTTCAGTTCGGCTGATCCCTTCAGCTCTCTCTTTATTTTCTGCATGAGGTTTGCGGGGACTTTTTCAAAGTTTGCTATTGCTAGAACCCTGTGCGATGAGATCACCTTTTTAAGCTCCTCAACTTGGTTTACCTTCCATTGTGGTGGAGCACCCTTTATCGCTGACATTATACCACCCTAACCGCTGGACCCATTGTTGTTTTAACAAAAACGGATTTCAGAACCAGAGGGGGATTTTCGTACTTGTTCTCGACGACTTTTAACACTTCAAGTGCGTTGTCTGCGAGAAGTTCTGGCTTCATAGTCTTAATGCCTATGGGCACATGGAATGTCATTTTATCCCTTGTCCTTATCTTCACAGAATTTCTTAGCCTGTCTATTATAGGCTTCGGATCTGATAGTGGTGGTATCGGCTGTGGAATCTTTCCTCTGGGTCCTAGGATTGCACCGAGCTTCTTACCGATTTCGGGCATCAGAGGTGCTTCTGCTATGAAAAAATCTACGCTATTCACAACTTTTCTTGCTCTCCTTTTATCCTTTGAAAGGGCGTCAATGTCTTCAGGCGAAAGTACCAGATCAGCTTTAGCATCCCTGGCCTTAAGAATCGTCTCTCCCCTAGCAAAAACCCCTACTTTCCGTGGCTTTCCAACACCATGTGGTAGGGTCACCAATGTATCAATTCTGTTCTCTGGTTTCTTCATGTCCACATTTCTTAAATTCACAGCCATTTCTACCGTCTCGGTGAATTTTCTGTCTTTTGACTTTGATACTGCTTCATTTATTGCCTTTACAAGTTCCTCTTTCTTGACGAGCATCTAATCCCTCCCGTAGTGCAGCGGCTTTTGAGCCTCCTACGGATTTCGGACAGTATACCCAAGGTATTTTAAACTATCGCTTCTCTTCAGCTCTTCTTCTTTCTCAGCTTCTGAACTTCATATTTCTCCTTTTCCTCCTTGGTCTCCAGCTCTTCCTTGGTCTTCTCTTTTGTACTCTTTCCAAAGCCAGCAAAAACCCATTTCTGTGAGAAGCTCCTGCTTTTCCTGTAATATGCTCCACATCCACATTCTTGGATGCCGAATTTTTCGTCAACCGCTATTTTCTTCCCACAGAATTTGCATACGATCTCCATAATCTCCCTCCTAATCGGATCTCTGAAGATTGAGGTCAATCCATCTTTTTATTTCCTTTTTGGGCAATGCCCCAACAATTTGATCCACTGCTATTCCATTTTTGAAGAATATAAGTGTAGGTATTGCGGAAATTCCAAAGCGAGCAACAAAATTCCGACTTTCGTCAATATTCAGCTTACCGAATGCCACCTTCCCGCTATACTCTTTTGCGAGCTCTTCTACCACTGGCGCAATGTATCTGCAGGGCCTACACCACTCAGCCCAGAAATCCACAACCGCGTTCGTATTTTTCTTGATGAATTCGTCAAAGTTCTTGGAATCGAGCTTTACGGGCCCAGCTGTTATACTATCTTTCCCTTCCGCCATTTCCATCAGCTCCCTCAGCTTTTTCTTCCGTATCTCCTCGATTTCATCCATGGTATTTATATCTTACCGTATGTTTTAAAACTTTTTAGCCACTGACCTCCTACC
>QNUZ01000027.1 GCA_004347865.1 Archaeoglobi archaeon
CACGGGGAATGGTCTGAAAGTTCTTATCTTTATCAGGCCCACGTCATAACCCTTTTTCCGCAACTCCTCAACAACTTTCCTCAGAAGACCCACAATTGACCCCATGGATACAACGAAAACCCTCGAATCAGGGTAAACGACTTCCAAATGCTGGCCCCAGTCTCTCCCTGAAACTTCTGCCCATTCCCTGAAGACTTCGTTCATCACAGCTTTAGCCCTTTCCATCGCATTCTGCATGGCTACCCTGAATTCCATGTAAATGTGCGGCGGTGCGTAGCAGCCGAATGCAAGGGGTTTTTTTGTTGTAAGATAAGCAGCTGGCTGATATGGTGGCAGAAAGCTATCTACCAAGCTTTGATCGAGCAAGTCTATGGGCTCATAGGCATGAGTCAGCTTGTACCCGTCCATGCAGACCATGGTCGGCAGAAGCACCCTTCTGTCCTCGGCTATTCTATATGCCTGCGGAATCGCGTCATGGGCTTCTTGGTTGTTCTCCACGTATATCTGAATTATTCCTGCATCTCTCAGGGCCATGCTATCCTGCAAATCGTTCCATATGCTGAGAGGGGCGGAAACCGCACGATTCGTATTAACAATAACGATCGGCAGTCTCATTCCAGCGGCATTGAAGAGGACTTCGCTCATCAGAATAAGCCCTTGGCTGCACGTAGCTGTAAATGTTCTAGCCCCCGTTGCGGATGCGCCGACAAGTATGCTCGCAGCGGCGAATTCCGACTCTGCGGTTATATACCTGCATTTTTCTAGCTCCCCATTTGCGTACATCTCTGCAAGGTTTTCGACGATCTCGGTTTGAGGGGTTATCGGATAAGCGCAAATAACGTTTGGCCTGCAAAGCTTGACGGAATGAGCAACAGAGTAAAAGCCCCTTACGACCTTCATCATCCTAACCACCTCAGCAGACCTCCAGCCTGAAAAGTTCCTTGATCTCCATCTTTATCGCCTCATGAGGACAAACAGAAGCGCAGACTCCACATCCCTTGCAGTATCTGTGGTCAACAACCGCAAATTTCTCCTTATCTTGTTCTTTTACCTCTATGCAACCCTCAGGGCAGAACTGTTCACAGATCCTGCAGGCCGTGCACTTTTCCTTGTCAACATAAGCCCATTCTGTTCCCCAGTCTCCGGTTTTGAGATTTTCAGACTGTAATGGTTCTGAAATCGCCCCAAGGTTTATTTTTAGCTTCATCTGCACATCACCTTCATTTGATTGTAAGCCTCTTCTATCAGCAGCTTGTTCTTTTCAGCAAGAGCTCCATTGAAAAGCTCCTCAGCCGTTTCCTTCAGTGTTTCGAGCTTTAAGATTCCCGTAGCTCCTGCAAATGCGCCAACCATGGCAGTATTTGTTATGGGTCTCCCGAGCATCTTTATTGCGAGCTTTGTGGCATTTATGGTTGCAACTCTTGCTCTCGTCTTAATCTCGGCCTTTAAATCTTCAGATGCTTTAGGATAATTCGCGATGAGCATGCCATCATCTTTCAAACCCGAAGTGACATTTACAGTTTCAAAAACACTTGGATCCAACACCACAACATAGTCTGGCCTGTAGACCTCATCCCTTACAACTACAGGTTCGTCCGAAATCCTTAGAAACGATGCCACTGGCGTCCCCCTCTTTTCAGCACCGAATGTTGGAAATGAAAGCGTGTAGTAACCTTCTTTGAATCCTGCTACCGCCAGGAAGTCCGCTGCAGTAACTACTCCTTGTCCACCCCGTCCATGGAACCTGACCTCAATTAACATGTCCCAATCCCTCAGCTTCGGTTTAAAAAATTTTTCAAGTTTTGCCCGTGCAAACAAAATTTCTTACAATTTTCTATGCTTACCCTTGACATTTTTCACAAACTTTTCCCTTTCCCATGACCTTTTCCCCGCCCTGAAGGCCGAGGCTTTCAGTTGTAAAGTTCGCCATTTCCCAACTTTCAAGCCTGATCTCGGTCCCTGTCGCATGTGCCTCCTTTAGAGATTTTTCCAAACCAATATAGAGGCTTTTTCTGTCATTCCTAAGCGCCAATTTGGGATATGACGCCATCAGTTCTGCTATTTCTATTGCCCTTTCAAGAGCTCCAGAACAAAAATCACCTCCCGAACTGGGAATTATGCCGACGTAGAGTTCCAGATCTCCTCAAGCCTTTTGGCCATCTCGAGATTTATCGCAGCCCTCTTCTCGCTCCTGTTGAGCTACATGATCAAAACACGTCTCCTGCGAGTAGTGGTAACGCTTGTCATGAAGGAATTGCACTCGAGAGTTTAAAATTCTAATCTGGGAATTTCACTTCAGAAAGAATAGCTTAAAAAATGCCCTTCTGAAGAATTGGATATGAAATTCAAACTCACACTCATATTGCTCCTTCTAATCTTAGTCCCCGTTTTGGGGAAAACAGAGGTATACATAAAGTTAGACAAGAAAGTCGTAGCTCCGGAAGATTTTCTGAGAATTAGCGTGAATGCATTCTGCGATGTTCCAAGCCCAATAGAAGTTCTCATTACAGGTTCAGGTGGCGGGCAGTGGCTTTACGAAAACGAGTTCGTGAAAAACTTCAGCGGTTCCTGGGATTTCCAGATCCCAGAGGACTGGGGGGATGGAACCTACGTTGTCAAAGTCAATTTACTCGAAAATGGCACAACAGAAGAGTTTTTTGAGCAATTTAAAGTCCTAAAACCAAAAATAGTGAAAGTAGAATTCCCAGAAGTACCTTATCAGGGCAGAACGCTCGTAAATGTTACCGTTGAGACACCCGAGGAGAAGGAGACAAGCCTTTCTTTCAAATTCATCGGGCTGAACTTCAGGTTAGCTTCAGGAGAGGAGTTCAAGGTTTACAATAATTCATCGAAGCTTAAATTGAACCTGAGGGAGAGATACGAGGAGACAAGAAACATGGACTACACCTTAAAGCAAGGAGTTTATGCGATGGAAGTCATCCTGAAGTATCGTGGAAAAATACTCGACAGCAGAATCGTAACTGTTAACGTTGTCAGACCAAAGCTTTCCGTCAGCGTTTCGGAAGAGGTGGTTACTGGAGAACCGATAAGGATAAAGATCTCGACAAACAGGGTCAACGACAGCTATGATGGAGCATACAACGGCATCGTTCTAACACTCGTCGGAGAAAACTACAAAGCTGTAAAGGTTGTCGAGCTCGATGAGAAAGGAGAGGCAAATGTCACGATGGAGACTCCCGGGCTGAGTGAGGGCGATTACAAGCTGTACATACGCGACACAATGCTCACCTACAATGACTATCCTCCAAAGGCTCTTGCCTATCTCTACTACGACCTCGATCCGAAGGATCCAAAGGCCAAGGAACTACACGCGCAAGACGATATTGTTGTTGTGAAAGATATAAGGATCAAGAAGCCGCCTCAGCAAAAATCGAATTCTATTGTCTTTTTTGAACCAACAGATCAGGTAGCAGAGCAAGGAGAGCTCGTGAACTACAGGATACTCCTGAGCTCCGCGGACACTGGGCTTAGTGGCTATGAACTGATTTTATACCTATCAAACAATTCAGTGGCAGAATTCCGAAGCGTTTATTTCCCTGAATGGGCCTATGAGACTTACAAGTTCGTCTCCAAGGATCAGATAAGGATAACCGCGCTCGATTTAAAGGGCTTCGTGGGAAAGAATGCGTCACGGATCGAGCTCGCAACAGTAACACTTAGGGCGCTTTTTGAGGGAATTGCGGAGATTAGCTTAAAGGTGAAGAGGATGGATTCAGACGACGGAATGCCGATAAATCCCTACGCATACAGCGCCTTCCTAATCGTAAATCCCGCGAGAGAAGAAAATAGGACAGAAGAATACAACGAGACTTTGCTGAAGAATGAGACCAATGTGAGCGTGAATTCGACTAAAGAAATCGAAATGCCTAAAGACAACCTTACCGAACTTTCCAAACTTCCTGAAACTCCTCCAACGCCGCAAATTTTAGATGGTGCTTCGGAGAAAGTAATGGAGAAGGGCGAAGAGGTTCCCAAAGGAAAAATGGTGCCAAAGCCGAGAGAGCTGGGTGTTGAGCCAAAAGATATTATTTTAATGGCCGGTGTTGGGGCCACGCTTGTACTGGTTCTCGGAAGGAAAACCTGAGCATTATTTTGAAAAATTTAGGGGGTTAATTCTCTCCTCGATCTCGCGGTCGATAACGGATTCGGCAATATCCGAGGAATAGGCGAGTATCCTGTTCATACCATCGAATATCGTTTTCAGATGAATTATCTCCTCTTTGGAGTATCTTAATAGGTTCATTTGAAGGTTTAAGATGTTCTTATTCATCTCTATTGCTTTTTCTAAGGTTTCTTCTGCCATTTCTGTGTCCAGTCTGATGAAGCTAGTAACAGAGTTCTTAAAGATCTCGTAAACGTCTCTTAAAATCGACAACTCCTCGTAGTTTTTATTCAATTTCAGTAGGGCTTCCGTCATGATCTCGATGTGGTCAGCTATCCTTTCCACAATACGAGCAAAAGATCTAAAAAACTTTGAGTTTCCAGCAATTCTAATCACAAAAAGATAAAATCTGTCAACCTCGTTCTCTCTGAAGGTAATTGAGCTTGCAATTTTACGATCAGAGTTCTCTAAGGACATTTTCATGAAATCAGATAGCATGCTAAGACAAATGTTGCTGAGTTTCTCTAGAATTTTTTCAACCTCGATTTCAGGTCTGATCAAGTGCATCATCAACTCCATTTCCTCTCTTGTGTCTTCCATTATCTCCACCCCCACCAGCATGTCGGCTGCAAAGGCTACAGCTCTCCTCTGTTCGTCCGTATTTACCTTCAGCTTAAGAATGTCGTAATTTGCGAGATAGTACGCCACAATCCTCCTTACTGTTTTATCAAAGCTTAGATCCTGCAGGTCAACGTATGCGCTCTTTGTTGCTTTCCTTGCCAGAATGACCAACTTTCCGCTCAATTCCTCAATATGGACAAGATCCCCCTCCTTAAGCCCGTTTTTCTGGATCCAGGATTTGGGCAGGGTGAGGATATAACTTCCTTTGCCGCTTTTGAATATCTTTCTTGATTCCATGATGTGAATGGATGCATAAATTTAAATGTTTGCTATATAGAGATATATACCAAAAATATGTTATATGGATAAAAAATATAAACTTGGTTTAGTGTATTGAGATTGTGATGTGGAATGAAAAATCTAGTTGCAGTAGGTTTGATAGTGGCAATCGCCTGTTTGTTTCTTGGATGTTTGGCTCAGGAAAAGGCAGAAGTTCAGAAATCCGTAAAAATTTATGGAAGCGGTGCAAGCTTTCCAGCGCCACAGATAGAGAACTGGATACACGAGTTCAGCAAAGCAAATCCTAATATAGCAGTAGAATACGCAAGCAAGGGGTCAGGCGCGGGAATCAATGATTTTAAACAGAAACTCGTGCATTTTGCCTGCTCCGATCCACCTGTAAAGGAGTCAGAATGGAGAGAACTTCAGAATATTGGCAAACCGATCCAGTTTCCAGTCGTAGTCGGGGCGGTTGTTGTTGTATACAGTGTTCCTATAGAAGACCTGAAACTCGATGGAACAACTCTTGCTAGGATCTTCATGGGCGAGGTGGAATACTGGGATGATGAAACAATCAGATCCCTCAATCCTGGCGTAAATCTGTCTCACGAGAAAATTTGGGTTGTTCACAGAAGCGATTCCAGCGGTACGACCGAGATATTCACAAGCTATCTCTCGCTGGTAAGCGATGAATTCGGGAAAAAGGTTGGAGCAGGAAAGCTGGTTGACTGGCCAGTAGACAAACTTGGCAGGGGTTTAGGTGGAAAAGGGAATGAAGGAGTTTCTGCTATCCTGAGGCAAACTCCCTACAGCATAGCTTATGTGGAACTAGCTTATGCAATTCGCGAGAAACTAAGAACCGCGAGAATAATGAATGCGGACGGATATTTTGTTAAGGCAGATGCAGAAACAATCGGTTCGGCAATAGCTGCAAGCAGTTCTTTAGTTCCAGACCCAAGGGAGGGGTACAGAGAAGACGTAAAAATGTTTCTGAATGCTAAGGGGAAGGATTCGTATCCAATAGTTGCATTTAGTCACGTTCTGCTTTGGGAAAGCTACCCAACAAAGGAAGAAGCTGAAGCGATAAAGACGTTCTGGAAATGGGCACTTACCGAAGGAAGAAAGCACATGGTTGAAGGCTATGTTCCAATCCCGGAAAGCGTTGCCAGCATCGCATTAAAGGCGATTGATGGTATAAGAGGTGGGTGATGGACAAATTCAAGATTTTTTTATTTCCCTTCGTTTCTGCAGTCTTTGGAGTCCTCATTCTAATGTTGGCTGTATTTGTATTGAACTCAGTATCCATCTTTCAGCGAGAGGGATTAGCAATCTACACAACGAACGTCTGGATAGCCTCCGAAAATCCTGAGGAGGAGTACTACGGTATCTTGGCGGCAACTTACGGGACTTTATACACCTCTCTGATTGCCTTAATTATTGTTCTACCTATAGCAATAGGTTTCTCTGTATTCATCGTGGATTTCGTGCCAGAAAAGTTCAAGGAGGCGTTTATAATACCCACCGACATCATGGCAGGAATGCCCACAATTTTGTTTGGAATATGGGGTGTCTTCTATCTTGTTCCGGCTATCTCTGGTTTCGCAGATTTTATGTATAAAAATTTCTCCTTCATCCCCCTCTTCTCTTACTACAATCCTACTGGATTCAGCTACCTTGCAGCTGGCATGTTGCTATCGATCATGGTTCTTCCATTTGCAAGTTCTCTGATTAGGGAGGCTTACAGGGCGGTTCCCGAAGTTTACAGAGAGGCTGCTCTCTCACTTGGACTGACGAGGTTCGAGGTTGCAAGGATCCTTCTCGGCTACATAAAGCCATCTATACTCGCCTCAACGCTCCTTGCCTTTGGCAGAGCTGTTGGCGAAACAGTTGCGGTCAGTCTTGTGATCGGCAATGCCTTTAACATAAACCCGAGCCTCTTTGCTCCGGGATACACAATTTCATCCCTTCTCGCCAATCAGTTCGGGAATGCCTTTGTTTACGAATACATGCCCTCAGCCCTGTTTTCTGCAGGTTTAGCCCTGTTTGCAATTGGTTTAGTCGTCAACGTAGCAGGACTGATCGTTTTGAGGAGGTGGACCCATGTATAGGAGGCTGAAAGACGACCTCTTTGTACTCTTCGCTTTTGCATCTGCTTTGCTTGCAATCCTTCCTATATTTCACATTCTGTTCAGCGTTTTTTATAACGGAATCCCGGTTCTGGCAAAGTACGGAGTGGAGTTCCTCAGCGGCACTCTCCCGCCTCCGAACAAAGCTGGTGGAGGAGTATTTCCTGCTATCTATGGGAGCCTCACCATGATAGTTCTATCTCTAATGCTCGGAATTCCCTTGGGAGTATTTGCAGGAGTTTTTATCGCCGAATATCCGAGCAGTTCAATTAGTAAGGCGGCAAGAACCGTTCTGGTGATAATACTGGAATTTCCGACTATTTTGGTAGGTCTTTTTGTGATGGCTGTGATGGTTATCCCCATGGGCCGTTTTTCTGCAATAGCCGGTGCATTTGCATTAACAATCGTTATGCTGCCCTACGTTGCAACCTACACGGAACAGGCGATAAGGAGCGTTCCGCAACACTACAAGGAGGTCGGATTCGCTTTGGGTTTAAACAGATTCCGAATCGTTTTTTCCATCACTTTGAGAATAGCAAAGAAGGTTTTCATAACCGGTCTGCTTATAGGAATGGCTAAAGTTTCTGGAGAGACTGCACCGCTGATATTCACCGCTGGCAATGTCTGGAGGAGCACGGGTGCTTTGAACGAGCCAGCCGGAGCTATACCACTCTGGATATACTATCTAGTCCAGCAACCGTACTCCAATTATCACGAGATCGCTTGGGGAGCAGCAGTGGTTTTATTGGCGATATTTTTGGTCATATTCCTCTCTGCGAGGCTTATGGTGAGATCATGAGTGCGATCACAATTGAAAAACTGTTTCTGCGGTATGGAGAGCAAGAGGTTCTCAGGGGGATCGACCTTGAAATTCCTGAAAATGTTTGTTTTGCAATAATGGGTCCCTCTGGCTGCGGGAAGTCTTCACTACTCAAAGTTTTGAACAGACTCGTAGAAATGAACCACAATGTTAAGATTTCTGGAGACGTGAAGCTATTCGGCAATAGCATTTTCAAAATGGATTTAACTAAACTGAGAAGGCAGGTGGGAATGGTATTCCAGATTCCGAATCCATTTCCGCACATGAGCATTTACGATAACATCACCTACGCGGTGAAGTGCAATGGCATTGCAAAAAAGAAAGAGGAGCTCGACAAAATCGTTGAATGGGCATTGAAAAAAGCAGCGCTTTTTGATGAAGTTAAGGATAGGCTCAAAATGAGGGCTAATCAGCTCAGCGGCGGGCAGATGCAGAGGCTTTGCATTGCGAGGGCACTGGCCTTGAAGCCAAGAGTCATGCTAATGGACGAGCCGACCGCCAATCTCGATCCGATATCCGCAGATAAGATAGAGGATCTCATAACGGAACTCAAAAACGAGTACACGATTGTAATGGTCACTCACTCTCCGGGTCAGGCTGCAAGGGTGTCGGATTTTGTTGCGTTCCTTTACATGGGGAGAGTGATAGAGGTTGGAAAAACGGAGGAAGTTTTTGAAAACCCAAAGAATGAGCTAACCGAAAGATACGTCACGGGGAGGATTGGATGAAGTTTGTGGATGAGGAGATTCGGAAAATAGAGGAGGAGGTTTTGAGGCTCCACGAAGTTGCAAAGGAGGCTACGAAACTTCTGTTCAGATCCATGAGGGGAGATAAAACCGTTATCAGAGAGATTCTGAAGCTCGAAGAGCTCAGCGATGAGCTTGAGGTGAAGATTCACGATGATTGTGCGCACTTCATAATGAGATTTCATCCCGTCGCGAAAAATCTCAGATTTGCTCTCGGAATCTTCCGGATTTCCTCAGCATACGAGAGAATTGTAGACTTAGCCCTCGAGATCTCGCTCTACGATTGCAAATTCAGGGAGAGGATATTTGGTGCCGAGGAACCATTGATGGCGATGTTCGAAACCTTGGAAAAGGCTTTCGGTGAACTGAAAATTCCTACAGAGAGCATGATCGGCCTGGACGACATCATCGACGGGATCTACATCGAGGGGCTTGAGGAGGTTGAAAGGGATTTCAGATGCGTTGATGAGGTGCTGGCAATCAGACACATTGAGAGAATTGGTGACTTGCTGTGCAAGATTGCAACGAGGTTGGTCTACATAAAGGAAGGCAAGTGGGTGTGGATAAAGTAGAGGTATTAAGCGGAGCTTTGAAAATCAGAGAGGACCGCGGTAGTAAACAGTTGCGGGACAGCCAAGGCACTTCTTTTCTCTGTAGCGGGGGCATTTTCCGCAGTTTATCCCGCAGGGTGCATCCTCATTTTTTTTCTCTGCTATTGGTATCGAGAGATACTTCGGAACCCTTGGCGCCTCACCAACTATTGCCTCAGAGCGCCTTATCCCCCTCTGCGATCTTACTGAGCAGATCTGGAGTATTGCATTCAGCGTATCAGCATCTTCAGCGACCATGATGCTCATCAGATTGTAGGCCCCAGTTGTAGTCGTGAGGAAGACGATTCTCGGACATTTCGAGAACTTCTCGAGCAACTCCTGCAGAATTTCGGGGCTTTCCACCTCGGCATTCACTATCGCAACTCGAAAGCCCATTTTTTCCGCATTCAAACCAGCGGAGACTTTAACAAGATCTCTGCAAAGTCTTTCAATCCTTTTGCCAACAGCTACATGCGATAGCCCCAGTCTCTCGCCTATCTGCGTCAGCGGAGTCCGGCCGTCTTTCTGGAGAATTGCCACGATTTTCTTATCCACTTCATCCATGGTTACAAGTTGAAATCATAAATTATATATATCTTACGATTCGCAATTGAATATGGGTCTAGAGCTAAAGAGTTTAAGCGAAAAAGTCGAGAGCATTCTCGGGCTCGATTCCCCGCTGATAGCTGTGAAGATCGTGAGATCGGGTGAGGAGATTCCGAAGATCCCATCGCCCGAAAAGAAGTCTAGGTACTGCCAGTTGCTGATGCTTGCCAGAAGGGGAAAAACGTTAAAGCTAACAGCAGAGGACTTCACATGCCCTGCAGCCAGATCTGCGCTGGGATTCGCTCCACTGCCAGAGAGAATTGCAAACGGGGAAATGCTTGTCTCTCTCGGCCTTTTCATGACGAAGGAAGCGGGAGCGAAAACCATGAGCATGATACCCAGAATAAAGCTCGGCGAAACCAAGGCAGTTGTTGCAGGCCCTCTTGGGAAGTTTGAATTCAAACCCGATGTTGTTGTGGTCGAAGGTCTTCCAGAGCAGATCATGTGGCTCTGCCTCGCAAGGAACTTCAGAGAAGGGGGAAGGTTGAGCTTCAACTCCTCGATCTTCCAGTGCTGCTGCGTCGACGTAACTGTTGTCCCCTATCTCAGTGGCGACATCAATATAAGCCCCGGCTGTTACGGATGTAGAGAGGCAACAGATACCCCAGCGGAGCACATGTTCGTGGGAATTCCGGTTAGACTCATGCCCGAAATTTCGGATTCGCTTGAGCAGCTATCTAAGAAGGCTATTAAAGACCGTTAGGGAGAAAAGAGTTTATAGGGCTATTTCGGAGGTGATTGAGATGGATGTTGAGGGAATTTTGAAAAAGATGGAAGAAATAATTGGAGAAAAACCGCGTCCGCAGGTTTTGTTCGCGAAAATATGCCCGGAATGGCTTGAAAGACAGATGAGTGAGCGGAAGTTTGTGATGGAGCTTCCGAGCATTCCAGCGAAGTACAAGCATTTGATAATGCTGGCCGCAGCGGCGGCTTATGGAAGCGAGACATGCACGGAGATGTTTGCGAAAATAGCCAAAAGAGCTGGAGTCAGCGAAAGGGAAATTGCTGAAACCCTGCTCATTGCAAGGTTTGCATTGGCTTCGACGATTTTCGCAACTGCAACACCCGCGCTTGAGTTTCTGACGGGCGAAAAAGGTGAAAAGTAATGCATCGGGAATCCCGTTGCAATACGTCATAGAGGTGATGAGATGGATGCGATAACAGCAATCCTTCTTTTCATAACCGGTCTCATAGCCGGAACCTTCGGCGGCCTGCTCGGCATTGGAGGTTGCGTGATAATGCTGCCCTCGCTCACGTTCATATTCAACTATCCTCTGGCCATAGCAATTGGCACGACGATAACGGCGGTAATTCTTACGGCAACCTCTGGGGCGATCGGGCACATAAGAATGAAGAACGTCGACTACTCAACAGCAAAGATTGTCGCAATAAGCGGAGCAATTGGCGCGGGTGTTGGAAGTATAATCTTCTTCTACATCGCAGATCAGCTCTGGCTTCTAAATCTGATCTTGGGCTTTGCATTTCTGTACGTTGCTCTTAGGATGGTATACGAGGGGATAATCAAGAGGAAGATGCCGGAAAGGACAGGAAACCAGGTTCCAGGCTCAAAATCCTCCAAGGGAGCGATTGGATTTTTTATCGGAATAATCACGGGAATAGTCGGACTTGGAGGCGGCTACGCTCTTGTCCCGTCCTTTATCTATCTCCTCGGTTCGGCTGTGAAGATTGCTGTGGGCACCTCACTTGCGTCCTTCATAAGCATGGCCGTTGTGAGCGGAGCGTTCAAGCTGTACCAGGGGCTCGTTGACATCATTGCGGCGCTCTGCATCGGTATTGGGGCGGTTATCGGAGCTCAGATAGGTGCAAGACTGGTCAAAGTAGTTCCTCCGTGGACTATAAAGGCGATATTTGGCTTCGTGTTCCTATACGTGTCGCTCAAGTTCATCTTGCAGGGAATCGTCGCATGAGACCGCGCATACTGGCCTATGCAATAGTAGCTTTGGCCGGAATCCTTTCAGCTGTTCTGGGGAGCCTTGTTTATCCTCCTACAGCGATCTCCACTGAGAATTCCAAAATTTATTTTTTCTTTAGCGAGTACTGCCCTCACTGCCAGGAAGTCAAGCCCTATGTCGAGGAGATTGCAAAGAAGCGCAGCATAACCTTCTGCAATGTCGAAAGTATGGGAGGAGAATGCAGCAGAATTGCAGAGCAGTTTGGTTTGAAATAAGTCCCGACGATGATCATATTGAACAACGAGACAAAGATCTATGTGGGCTCAAATGAAGTGATGCGCGCAATCGAGGTGCTTAAATGAAATCTGCGAGGATTCTGGCGGTATCCATCGCAATTCTTGGTATCATAGACTCCGGATATCTTCTGATTTCTGAGTTCATCCCGGCCTGCCCGGTATGTGTTTCAATCCGGGTTTTCTCTCTCCCCTCGTATCTCCCCGCGCTTTTCGGTTTCTGCTGGTTTGCGTTTGCGTTAGTAGTTTTTTCAGGTAGAATCCCCAGAGCCTTTGTGAAATTGTGGAGTTTTTCGGGGGTCTACGGTGTTGCTTTTCTGGCAACTTATGCCGTCCTTAACAGCTACTTCTGCCCGTTCTGCTTTGCGGCGCACGCTTTTGGAATATTTCTGATCGCAATCTCGGAGATGATGCCTTCTGTGGCTTGCAGACCATGTTAGAAAATACTTAATAGTGTACACCTTCCTTTCCGCAATCCTTGCATTATTAGCAGGCTTCTTTTTCAACGCCTTCGCAGTATCCAACAAAGCCGCAATCTCGAATTTGGTAGTAGCTCTGGCAATTTTGACCATATATCCGTCGATGGTGCAACTCAGAACGGATTCACTTTTAAAGAGCTTCAGATCATGGAGACAGATCTTGCTCTCGGTGTTCTACATATTTGTTCTCTCTCCTGCGCTGGCCTTTTTAATGGCATCAACCTTGGGCGATCCCTATGTGGGAGTCGGGTATGTTGTTGCTAATACAGTTCCCGCGTCAAGCGCCTCTCTGGGATACGTGCTCATTGCGGGGGGAATATAGAGCTGGCCACTGCACTGGCAATATTATCCCTTTTTGTGGGAATACCAGCAATTCCTGCAATCATAGGCATCTACTGCACTAACACAGCCGTCCCTCTTTTGGTGGAGCCCATAATAGCATCTCTTCTCGAAGTTTTGGTCCTTCCGCTTGTTGCCGGCCAGCTTACAAGGTACGCGATTGCAAGGAAAAGTGGGCCGTCTTATGTGGACAAAAACTTGAGGCCATATCTTTCGCTTGCAACCATGCTCTCGATGCTTGCGCTGGTCTTTGTGCTTGTGTTTAATCAGTACTTGAACATAATTACGAATTCTGCAGTTTCAGTGCTAATCCTAGCATATCAGGCAATCGTAATTCTGGGTTTGCTTTCTTTCTCCTTGATTCTCAGCAGGATTCTTCGCATATCCTACGAGGATCACCAGGCTGTAGCGCTGATTTCCATCACAAAAAACCAGTCTGTTGCGGCTGCAATTGCGGTTTCCGCTCTGGGCCCTAAATCAGCTCTGGCACCGGCGCTGGTGCCTTTGATACAGCCGATTCTTACTGTGGCATATCTGCACGCAGAAGAGTATGTTAAAAAATTTTTGGCATTCAAAAAACATTAAAAGAGGTTTAGGGTAATCGCAGTTTGTCATTATTTTTAGATGCATAACACTTATATATCTAACAGTGTTAGATTTATTGATGTGTGAAACGGGAAATTGTGGATGCTGGCATGAGTATCCGGAAAGAGGGTGGATACAGTTCCTAATAATGCGGATTTTATACGAAAAACCCATACACGGTTATCAGCTACTAAAGGAGATCGAGGAAAGAAGTTGCGGATGCCACAAGCTTGATACTGGCTCGGTTTATACACTTCTAAGAAGGATGGAAGAGCGCGGCTTAGTAGAGTCGAAATGGGAAAAAGTCGAGGGTGCACCGGAAAGGCGCGTTTATAGGCTGACAAGCAAAGGCGTTGAAGCACTAAAAACAGGACTGGAATCCATGATCAAGCGTAAGAAGCTGTTTGAAGACCTTTTAAGCTTCTACTATGAAAATTTTGGAAAAAGGTGAGCGTTGTATATGGGGTACGCGATCGAGGTTCGGGATTTAACGAAGCTTTATGGAAATTTTACCGCAGTGAATCGTATAAGCTTTGAAGTTAAAGAAGGTGAAATTTTTGGTTTTCTCGGACCAAACGGAGCTGGAAAG
>QNUZ01000028.1 GCA_004347865.1 Archaeoglobi archaeon
AATGCGTGCATAAACATAGCCCGCAGGTTAATGAGATCTGCGGGATGGGGGAGCTGTGAGCCCCCCGAACCGGCAGATGAGGGGAGGGGCGTAAAGCCCTCTCTTAACGCCGGAAGCTCCCGAATTTAGTCGTGGAGCAGCTCACAACCCAAAGCGAAGGGGTGAATATGTTCGAAATTGCAATCGAAGGAGGGCTCTGTCTTGTAAAGGGAGAGTTTCTGAAATGCAATATTGGAATCGAGGGCAAAAAAATAGTCTATGTGGGAAAAGATCATTTAAAAGCCGAAGAGAAGATAAACGCAAAGGGCTGCCTCGTCATACCGGGTCTATTTAATGCTCACACGCATTCGGCGATGACACTACTTAGAGGCTATGCCGAGGGCTTGCCACTAATGGAGTGGCTGAATAAGGTCTGGCAGGTAGAGGCAAAGCTCGATGAGAAGGAAGTATATGCGGGGGCAAAGCTTGCATGTGTTGAAATGCTGAAAAATGGGATTACAGGCTTTGCCGATATGTACATTCACATGGATGGTGTTGCAAGGGCTGTCGAAGAGACAGGGATAAGGGCAGTTCTAGGCTATGGAATGGCCGACAGAGGAAGCGAGGATAGGGCTAGAGAAGAGCTAAAAATCGCAAAAAATTTTATTGAAAGATGGGAAGGAAAAGAAAGGATAAAGTGCATGGTTACTCCGCATGCGATATACACATGCTCCCCGGACTTTGTTGCCAGAATAGCAGAATTTGCTAGGGAGAAGGGTCTTCTGAAACATATCCATGTTTCTGAAACTCAGCAGGA
Source organism: Archaeoglobi archaeon (assembly GCA_004347865.1). Classification (GTDB taxonomy): domain Archaea; phylum Halobacteriota; class Archaeoglobi; order Archaeoglobales; family Archaeoglobaceae; genus WYZ-LMO2. The sequence goes on from QNUZ01000028.1 coordinate 797, forward strand.
GGTTAAAGAGGCCAAGAAAATATACGGAAAGAGCCCCATTGAACTCCTCCAAGAGTTGGGCTTTTTGGATAAAAAAACGGTTCTGGCACACGGAATCTGGCTCAACGAGAGGGATATGGACATAATCCGCTCAAGCAGGGCCAGCGTTGCACATTGCCCTTCAAGCAATCTCAAACTCTCCTCTGGTATTGCTAAGATTTCCGAAATGCTGGACAAAGGAATTAACGTATGTTTGGGCACTGACGGGGCCTCCAGCAACAACATGCTGAACATTTTCAACGAGATTCGCCTTTCAGCACTACTTCAGCAGCTTAGGCGTAGGTTCAGGAATCCCTTGGACTACCTCAGAATGGCTACTGAGAACGGATACAGAGCCTATGAAATAGATGGCGGTGCAATAGAGGTCGGAAAACTTGCTGATCTCGTGATCATGGAAATTACCACCGCTCAATATCCCCTTTACAATCCGGTAAACGCAATTGTTTTCTCCTCACTTGGCTCTGAGGTGAGAGACGTCATTGTAGATGGTAGAATCGTAGTTGAGGACAGAAATCTTGTCTACGTTGATGAGGATGAACTGCTGGAAGAGTTTAAAAAAATATCCGATTTTGTGAGCTGCTCCACGACTGAAGTCGGGAGCTTCCGGAGTTAAGGGAGGCTTCACGCCCTTCCGCTCATCTGCCGGTTCAAAAGCCAGGCTCCCCATCCCATGCCTCCCGTTAAGGCATGGGATATATTCATATCGCATATCTGGACTTCCCTCTGCAAGGGAACGTACCCAAGACCTCTTCAGCAAAGCTCTAGGTTTTCTGGGCACCCATTTTTATAAAAAATATATGAGGCTTCAGCCAACATAATAATAATGAAAAAGCTTAATTACTCTCAAAAACAAATTGTTAACGATGCCGAAAATCCCGATAGCGATAACTAAAAAAGAAAAGGAAAAGGCTGCTGAAGAGGAGAAAGAAACTGAAAAGCTAGAGCAATATGAAAGAGAAGCGATAGAAGCGATAAAAGAAGCAAAAAAGGAGAGAAAAATATTCAAAACAAAAAAAGAGGTTGGATTTCTTGGCAGAGAGAAAATTAAAGAGTATAGCGCCGAGAAACACGGTCCAATGATTGAGTTCTCCCCCCAGCAGGGGTGGAAAATTGTTGAAGAGTATTGGGTCAACGAACCCTATTGCAAGGTTTTCATAATCTACAACGATGAGGAGCAGGAGTATAGATACGTCGTTGTTGAACCCAAGCTCTCACCTTACGAGCTTGAATTGTACGGGCAGATTTTTCTGATAATAAGGGAAGAGCTTGAAAAATTGGAATTGACAGACGGAGTGGACAGAGAGACGATACTAAAGGACGTTTACACCAGAATTCTGAGAGAGCTGAATGTAGATCTCGACGAGAGAGGATACTTCAAAATACTTTACTATCTTTTCAGAGATCTTCTGGGTTACGGAAAGCTTACAGCCCTGATGAAGGACAGGATGCTCGAAGACATATCATGCAATGGCTACAGAAAGCCGCTTTACGTCTTCCACAGATCCTACACAAACCTCAGAACAAACATAGTCTTCGAAGACGAGGATGAGCTGGACTCGTTCGTGATAAACCTTGCGCAGAAGTGCGGGAAGCATCTGAGCATTGCGGAGCCGATGGTGGATGCGACG
>QNUZ01000029.1 GCA_004347865.1 Archaeoglobi archaeon
GCTAAAAAGGTCAGAGAGGCTATTGATAGGAAGTCCGGAACCTATATCAAGAAAAGCATGGATGAGGAAACCAGGGAGCTTCTGATGAAGGTTTCAACTCCAAATGTAAGTGATGCGATGCATCGTGCAAGGGCGATGACGGGCGTATATCCGCTGGTGAGGGGAAAGAAAATAGTTGGAAAAGCTGTTACTGTCAGCACGATGGATGGAGATTGGGCCAAGCCTGTTGAAGCTATAAATGTGGCAGGGGAGGGAGATGTAATCGTTATAAAGTGTTCGGGGGACACGACCGCGGTCTGGGGAGAACTCGCAACAAGGAGCTGTCTTAACAGGAAGATAGCAGGTGTTATAATCGATGGGGCCGTTAGGGACGTTGACGACATAAGAGCGCTCGGATTTCCGGTTTTTGCTAAGAGAGAAGTTCCAAACGCTGGTGAACCGAAGGGCTTTGGTGAGATAAACGTCCGGATAATCTGCGGTGGAATTGAGGTTAATCCAGGGGATTGGATCATCGCAGACGACAACGGAGTAATGGTGATACCGAAGCAGCGGGCCTACGAGATCGCAAGGAGAGCTTTGGAGGTAAAGAAGTCTGAAGACAGAATCAGAGGAGAAATAGAGGAAAAGGGTAGGACTCTTGCTGATGTGGTCGAGCTTTATAAATGGGAAAAAGTTCAATAGACAATTGTCGAAATTGATATAGTCAATTAGTTAAATTTATAAGCTGAGAGAAAAATTAGCTTTGTGGAGCATAGGAGATTTGCAGAGAAGGTGTGCGGCGAAATAGCATTGGCAGATCACCATGGAGAGGCGATGAAAAAATGGAGACAGATCTTTTCTATTTCCCAGAGCGAAATTGCAAGAAAACTCGGTATATCCCCTTCGGTTATAAGCGATTATGAGGCGGGAAGAAGAAGTCCGGGTGTAGCTTTTATCAAAAAATTCGTTTTAGCCCTCATAGAAATCGACTCACAGAGACCGAATCCTGTAATCTCCAAATATCGTGAGCTTCCTGAGCTGTCATCAGCGATTATAGACATTGCCGAGTACTCAAGAGGTGTTAGCATTGGCGAATTCTGTGAAAAAATCGAGGGAGAAAGACTTAACGAATTTGAAAAGATTGTAAATGGTCATACGGTAATAGACAGTCTCAACGCCATACTGATGCTGAACGCATATGACTTCTACAGACTATTCGGGTTTACAAGCGAAAGGGCCCTCATCTTCACGAAGGTAACCAGTGGAAGGTCGCCTTTAGTTGCGGTTAGGGTTTCTAGTTTGAAGCCCTCTGCCGTCGTTCTTCACGGGCTCGAGAAGGTCGACGAGATGGCAATAAAGATCGCCGAGGCTGAGAAGATTCCGCTCGTCCGTACAGAAATTGATGTAGGGGAGATGATTGGCAGATTGAGGAGGGATTTTCTGTGATAGGGATCGTTTCTTACGGTACATATATACCGAGATTCAGAATAAAGGTGGAAGAAATAGCGAGGATTTGGGGGGAGAATCCTGAGGCTATTAAAAACAGCCTTGGTGTTTTCGAAAAGTCGGTTCCGGATTTGGACGAGGACACTGCCACGATGGCAGTTGAAGCAGGAAGAGAAGCTCTCCAGAGGTCGAATATCCCACCTGAGAAAATCGGCGCAATTTTTGTAGGTTCTGAAAGTCATCCCTATGCAGTGAAGCCGACTGCGACAATTGTAGGTGAGGCTTTGGGGGTCGGAAATTACTATTACTGTGCAGACCTCGAATTCGCCTGCAAAGCCGGCACGGCCGGAATGCAGTTCTGCTACGCAATGGTCAGGTCCGGAATGATCGAGTACGGCATGTCCATAGGCTCAGACACAGCCCAGTCAAAACCAGGAGATGCGCTGGAGTATACCGCAGGAGCGGGGGCTTGTGCCATTATAATAGGAAAGGACCCAATAGCCGAAATCGAGGCTACGGTCTCCTACACCAGCGATACACCCGATTTTTGGAGACGCGATCTTCAGCCCTATCCCAGTCACGGCGGCAGATTTACTGGAGCGCCAGCATATTTCAGGCACGTGGTCTCGGCAGCAAAGAAACTCATGGAAATATGCGGATACAGTGAAAAGGATTTTGATTATGCCGTATTTCACCAACCCAATGCGAAGTTTCCTCAGAGGGTTGCCGGAATTCTTGGGTTTGGAGAGGAAAAAATTGCTGACGGTATGCTTGTAAGGGCAATCGGAAACACTTATTCGGCGGCATCGCTTCTGGGTCTGGCCGGAATTTTGGACGTTGCTAAACCTGATCAGAGAATCCTCCTAGTTTCATTTGGCTCAGGTGCCGGAAGCGATGCATTTGCAATAAGAGTAACCGAGAAGATCCTTAGCTATCCGAGGAATACAAAAGTATGGGAGAAGGTAAAAAACAGGGTTTATCTGGATTACGCCCTCTATTTAAAGCACAAGAGGATGATAAAATGAGAGTGGCGGTAATTGGGGTCGGTTGCACGGAGTTTGGTGAGCTCTGGGAGAAGAGTTTCAGAAGTATCTTTCTCGAGGCGGGAGTAGAGGCTTTGGAGGACTGTGGAATTGAGGGGAGGGAGATCGGCGCGATTTATGTTGGTAATATGAGCGGAGGAAAGTTCATTGATCAGGAACACATCGCTGCTCTAATTGCCGATCATGCCGGACTCGCCGAATTTGGAATTCCGGCTACTAGGGTTGAAAATGCCGATGCAAGTGGAGGATCTGCTTTTAGACAGGCCTACATGGCAGTAGCATCCGGTATGCACGACATCGTGATCGCTGCCGGTGTTGAAAAGGTTACGGATTCAGCTGACCCCATGGGGGTTTTGTCAACGTCCGTTGACCAGGAGTGGGAAAGGTTTGCAGGTGCAAACCTTCCGGCACTGTATGCAATAATTGCGAGACTTCACATGCACGAGTTCGGCACTACGGAGGAAGATCTAGCGAAAGTTGCGGTTAAAAACCACAGAAATGCTGTCCACAACCCAAAAGCTCAGCTAAGAAGAGAGATAAAGGTTGAGGACGTTCTTTCTTCAGAAGTGGTTGCCGATCCACTGAAAGTCTTGGACTGCGCACCTTTGAGCGACGGCGCAGCGGCGGTTATCTTGGCGAATGAGAATATCGCGAAAAAGTTTTGCGATACTCCTGTTTTTGTAGACGCCTGCACTCAGGCGAGCGATTATTTAGCTCTTCAATGCCGCAAGGATTTGTTGACAATGAGAGCGGTGTTGAAGGCCTCAAGAGAGGCTTATAGAATTGCTAAACTTGAACCTAGGCAAATTGATGTTGCTGAAGTTCACGACTCCTTCACGATTGCGGAAATCATGGCCTACGAAGATCTCGGATTTGTGAAAAAGGGGGAAGGTGCTAAGCTTGTAAGGGAAGGTGAAACAGAGATAGGAGGTAAAATCCCGGTGAATCCATCAGGTGGTCTCAAGGCCTGCGGACATGCTGTGGGAGCCACGGGTATAAGACAAATCGTTGAGCTAGTTCTTCAATTGCGTGGAGAGGCTGGAAAAAGGCAAGTCAAGGCCGAAAAAGCCTTAGCACTGAATATTGGTGGGACTGGAGCTACAGCTGTGGTTACAGTTTTGTCGAGGTGATGATATGGTCCCGTTATTTTGGAGAAAGATAAAGTACCGCTATGATGTTGTGGGTAGCTACTGCGAAAAATGCGGAAGTTACTACTATCCGAAGAGAGAACTCTGCCCGAAATGTAGGAGAAAAGGTAAACTGAGAGACGAGAGGTTTCCAGATGAAGGTAGGGTTCTGAGCTATACAATAGTTAATGGCAAGATTATTGCCATGATCGGGCTGAACAATGGAGCAAGGACTCTAGCGGAAGTGTGTGCAGAAAAGGTGGAGATTGGGACGAGAGTAAAGAAAGTCTTTAGAAGGTATGGAGAAGACGGAGACGAGGGGATAATCTATTACGGGACAAAATTCGTTCCGGTTTGTTAATCTTAATTTTTAATGCAGGGATTTCAAAGATACATTCAAAATTAGATAAAACCAAAAATACTAAAAATCAATATAACTCTTGGAATTCTATTTAAACCTGTTCCTGGTAGGCTTTCAGTACCGCATCAACGATCTTGTCTCTCGCTTCTTTGCTTACGGGATGGAACAGATCCTGGTAACTCCCGTCTTTTCCTTTTTTGCTGGGCATGCTAACCCAGAGCCCTTTTTCACCCTCAATAACTTTCAGACCCTTCACGACGAATTCATTGTCCAAACTCACAGACGCGTATGCCTTTACGTTTCCTTCTCCCTTCGATTTGTATATTCTAACCTCCGTAATTTCCGCCAATTCAAACCCTCCGTTCAATTTTTCCACCTTTTAGGCAGAACAGTATTTAAGTCTTTCTCCATCGGGTTTTTGGATTATAAAAATGGGTGCCCAGAAAACCAGAGCTAAAGCCCTGGGATGAACGGGCGAGGTTTGAATAGTTCTGTGTTGAAGGCCTTGGCGATGCTCCTTGCAGAAGGGAGCCCAGATATGGTTCAGAATCTTTTTTAAAAGGAAGAGCCACGGGCGGGATTTGAACCCGCGACCGCTTGCTTACCAAGCAAGCGCTCTCCCGGCTGAGCTACCGTGGCTTGGAGAATTTAAGCACTCTCAGATTTAAAGATTTTCTATATCGTATCTGTCAGCCTCGCTGTAGGGGGTGGTCATTAGCAGTCTTATTCTTTTTGCGGTCTTCTCTCCAACTTTTGGAACTTCCATAAGCTCCTTTTCGCTAGCCGTAGCGATTCTTTCTATGGTCTGGAAATGTTCAAGCAAGTTCTTTGCAATTACACTTCCAACACCTGAAAGGGCTGAAACTACGTATTCTTGCTCCTCTTTAAGGGTTCTTTTTGTTTTTCCAAAATGTTCGACAACTTCCCGTTTTTTCTCTTCTTGCTCTCTCCTTGCTATCGCAAATATGAACTCTGCAGTCTCCTTTTCATCCTTTGTGAATATCATCGGTATCCCGAAGTCTGTGACGATGGTCGCAATTGCTCCTCTTATTGCGTTTGGATGCACAGCTCTGCGGTATATGTTCTCTCCTTCAAGAACTATGAGCGGTCTGGGATAGGTCTTAAGCTTGAGGAGCTGCTGAAACAGTCTATCCGAAATCAGGCTATCAACGAAATCGTCAACAGTCTTTCTTTCAACTGCAACCCTGTCGCTGAGCACGTAGTCTGCAATCTCCAAATTTTTGATCTCAAGATTGGCTCCAAATTCTCTCAGCAGTTTAACTACTTCTGAGCGCATCTCCCTTGAATCTACCAGAACTCTGATCCCTGTTTTTTCGAAGTCGGCTAGGGTTGCCTGTTCTTTTGATTCAACTTTTTCGAGCATGGACTTGATCTCTTTCAGTTTTTCAAACATTGCCCTTTCTTTTCTAAGGCTTGTGTAATAGTATACCTCATCTCTTGTTCCTTTAGCCATAAGAACAATTACTTTTCCCTTTCTACCTCTTCCAGTTCTTCCCTTACGCTGTATGGCTCTGATCTCTGACGGAATGGCTTCGTAGAACACAACAAGATCTGTGGCAGGAATGTCAAGTCCTTCTTCACCTACTGACGTCGCAACCAGTACCTTGTATACGCCTTCTCGAAACTTCTGCAAAACTTCAATCTGCTCTCTCTGCTTCATTCCTCTGTCGTTCTCTCGAATTGCCTGACCTACGAACTTTGCTGCTGGAGCAATTTTAGAGATTTCTGATACGAGAAAGTCTGCGGAGTCACGGTAGTTGGTAAATACGATTATTCTTGAATCCTCTTTTTCTTCTAACTGCTTTTTGATGACTTCTTTGAGTTTTTCAATCTTTGGATGTTCTTTTTTTAGCCTCATTGCAAGGAAAAACGCATCTCTAAAGCTTGGATCGTTTGCAATGCTTTTTGAAGCCTTGCTACCTCCTACAGAACTGCTTTCCTTCAATATTTTGGCTAGATAACTCCTGAAGCTCTCTACGCTCTGGGTTTCAATCAGCTCTACAGCATGTGAGAGTTTTAGGATCTCGGCAAGAATAGAACTCGCTTCAAAAAGTTCTGTTTTCTGCGTTTTTCCAATTTCGCTTTGAATAAGCTCCTGAAGTTCCAGCAGTTCTCTTCTCGTGGCTTTTTCCGGCACCTCTATGCCGAGTTCTTTCATCCTTTTTAGTCTGATCTTCAGGCTGGTCTCTATTTTCTCCTTAAGCATTAGGATCTCTTTCGGGACTTCTACCTTAATCCACTCAATCTCTTTTTCGCTCACATACGGGTATACGTCCTCATCCTGCTCCGTCCTGAACTCCAGTGACTGTATATGCAAATTTCTGATGACCTCCATGATTCTTTCGGGATCACTACCCGGAGAGGCTGTTAGTGCCAGGATCAAAGGTTTTTTGCCTCTCTTCATGTATTCATCTGCAATGAAAACGTAGCTGTAGTTTCCAACAGCTCTGTGGGCTTCGTCAAACACGGCAATCACAACATCCTCAAGGCTGATCCTTCCTGCAATTACATCGTTCTCGACAACTTGTGGGGTTGCAACGATAACCCTTGCGGATTCCCAGAGTCTCATTCTCTCTTCTGGTTCATCTTCACCACTCATTGCAACTATTTTCTCTTCCTCGATCTTAAGCGTCCGCTTCAGAAAGCTTGCGTGCTGTTCCACGAGTGGCCTCGTCGGAGCAAGAAAGAGAGCCCTTCCCTGCTCATTTAGTAGTCTTGAGGCGATAACTAGGGCGGCGATAGTAGTTTTTCCAAGTCCTGTGGGGATTATTACGAGAGTATTTTTTATTAGGGCGTTTGTTGCAATTGCAATTTGGTACAGTCTTCTCTCAAGCGTCTCTTCTTTAATCAATGGGTGTTTCACGAACTCCACAATTTTCAATCTCATTTGTTAAATAAATCGTTTACCTTACTCTGAAAGCCTCGCCCTTTAGGGCGGGGAGGAAGTCAGCGTCTAGTCTGTTGAACGAACTCATTAATAAAAAAGTATAAATAGTCAATGAGGCTAAATAAAAGCATGTTTGAGTGGAGGGAGATGTTTAGAGAGATCGCTCTTTCAATTGTAATGGTATTCTCTGCAGCCGCTCTTGTTTACGAATGGCTCTCGATGTATAACAGGTTCGATCCTTTTTTGGTCTTTCTAGCAGCCTTGCTTATGGCGAGCTTGGCGATGCTTTTGATCAGTGTAGAAATGAGAATGAGGGAAATAACTGAGGAATTTCAGAATATAAAGAGGACAATCGCAATAACCTCGGATGAGCTGGAAAGCAGAATTTCGAAGACCATAAGTCCCGAAATAAGAGAACTGGGAGAAAGAATAGATGCGTTGCAGAAGAAACTTTTTAGATAAATATTTAAGCCAACCCATTTTCGGATATCATAAGAGGTGTCACTCTGAGTGAGGAAGAAGTAGTAAGGGTTCGTCTTCCGGACAAAAGGAAAGGAGAGATGTTTGGTATCGTTTCGTCGATGCTCGGTGCAGGACATATTAAAGTCAGATGTGAAGATGGAGTGGAAAGGCTCGGAAGAATTCCAGGGAAGATGAGAAAAAAGATATGGATCAAGGAAGGAGACGTTGTGATCGTTGTCCCGTGGCCATTTCAGAAAGATCGCGCAGACATTGTCTGGCGCTACACGAATCCCCAAGTGGAATGGTTAGAAAGGAGAGGATATCTGAAGTTTTAAAAATTAATCAACTCTTTCCGTACTCTTTTGCAAGTTTCTGGATCTGCTCATCCGTGAGCGGTTCAGCGCAGCAGATCTGCATGACTTCCGATTCGCTGCTGATATAAGTCCAATTGTAGGGTTCAGGCTTTACCGGATTTGATGGATCTCCAGTGTAGGTTATATAGTCAAATTTAAGAGCTTCTTTCCAGTCTTTTGGAAGCGGAACAACTCCTTTGATCCATGTTAGACTCTTGGAACTTTCGTTCCATGTTGTCATCACTATCTTTCCTGATTCTAGGTACTTCTTCAGGTTCTCATTTCCGTGGCATTCATCGCAACTTTTTGCCTTCTCGCTAATCGTGTGGGAATAGAAGGGCTGAATTGTGACGAAAGTTCTGTTGTGATACACGGCCGTCATGAAATTGGCCGGGTAGACCTTTCCATTGAAGTTAACTAGGATCTCGAAGCCAGCCAATGGTCTGAAGGCCCTTTTCTGATGCTTTTCAGCACTCTCGAGATGGCAGTTGTAGCAGGCGATCACGGTTGTCTGATGGCATGCTGTGCAGTAAACTTTGCCGTGAAGATCGTGAACTGCACTTCCGTTGTATTCATGGCAGTTCGTGCACTTAACCATCGTCTCTCTCTTTAGCAACGTTGGATAGTGATTCCCATCGCCCATCACGTCTTCTTTGCTGTGGCAGTCCAAGCAACTCATTCCTCTGTGAACATCGGTCAAATTCAGTACTGCGATCTCTGTAATTTGTCTAGCATGGCACCCTAAGCACCTTGAATCGTTCACTTTGTCTCCGGGTGTTATGTGGCAGTCGTAGCAGTCAGGAGTATATTTTTCCGTTTCTATCATAGCTCCGTTTGCCTTTGTGTTTGCATGGCACTTCACGCAACCGAAGTCGTCTATAGGCTTTTGTGTTATCAGTTCTATACCACCGTGTTCCGCGGAGTAAAAAGTGATTTTTCCTTGTCTTGTATAATGCAGACTTGTGTTGAAGTTTTTGGTCCAATCAGTTTTTGCTTCGACAACTTCCTTTGGCTGAGCGCAACCAAGGAAGAACAGGACCCCAATGATCATGGCAATTGCAGATAGCACTTCGATAACTTTCATGTTTAAGAATTTTTAGTCATAGGATATAAAATTTTCTCGGTTTTTGTTGGTGCATGATATCTAAATTTAGGGAATCAAAATTAAGATATGCAAAAATGCTTTTTTGGAGATATGGAGATGATTAAACTTCTGAGAGATTGCAACCGTAAGAGGGCTTTTGTCTTTGGAGTTGGAGGAGGAGGTGATATAGTCAGCACGGTTCCCGTTGCAAACCTACTAAAGCTTTTTGGATTCGAGGTTATCCACGGCGGCGTTCTCTGGGACCGTTTGGTCGTAGATCCAAAGCCTGGACCAAGAGCGCTGGAAGAGCTCGAAAACATAGAAAAATTCAATGAAGTTGTTGCATTTGTGAACGAGAACACTAGAACAAATTACGGAGTGGTACCAAATCTTGCAAGGTCTGCTAGGCATTTCGGAGAAGTAGTGGCTCTTGACATAACGAAAGGCGCTAAAAACCTAGTAAGAGGACTTAGAGAATTCATGGAGGAAAATGGAATCGGAATTGCGATCGGAGTTGATGCCGGCGGGGACGCCATTGCCGTGGGTTACGAATCGGGAGTTCGAAGCCCCCTTGCAGATGCGGTAAGCGTTGCAGCGCTAAGTGAAGTTGACGGCATACTCTCTGTAACTGGGTTTGGGAGCGATGGAGAGCTCAAGCTGGAGGAGCTGATGTTTAACATTGCCGAGATTTTTAAAAGAGGCGGATTTCTGGGTTGCTCTTCTATTTCTTCCGAAGATTCTAGGGAAATGACGAGTCTTTGTGAGCTGGTTGTAACTGAGGCTAGCAGAATACCGATAATAGCTTATAGCGGGGAATTCGGGATTAGGAGGATAAGGAAGGGTAGAACTGTGTTAATAACCCCGATTTCTGCTTTAATCTTCCACTTCAGAGCGAGAGTGGTTTTCGAAATTAATGAAGTTGCAAAGCTGATAAAGGACTGTGAGAGTATAGAAGAGGCCAACATAGTACTGAACAAAAATGGAATTACAACTGAACTTGACTACGAAAGATCGGTTTCAGATTTCAAAGTCGCTTAGGTCAATTATTTCCTCGTCAAGCTTGAATCCAAGGTCCTTTTCTTCCTCCTCCTTTCTCTCCTTCTTTTCTTCCAATCTTTCTTCTTCCAGAATAGCTTGCTCTTCTTTTAGCCTCATTAGGGCCTCTATTACTGCTTTTCGGTATTCTTCTATGTTGGGATGGTATTTCTCTATTGCAAGTTTATCATCTCCTTTTTCGATTGCTTTAATTCTCCTCAGCGTAGCTCTCGCAGTTTCGATTATCCAGTAGTCTCTGGTCTCGAAGTCCGAAATGTTTATGTTTTCGGGTCTTATCAGGGGCAGAACTCTGTCATCTCTTTGAAGTAATTTGGCCTTTGCTGTAACAGCCACTATCTCCGGCGGGTTTATGTCGGCTATGGAGTCCAGAGCATCGGGTTGGAACTTGCTAACAAACCCAAGAAATGATCCTGTTGGGTCGGAGATTCTGATCCTCCACATATCGGAATCTGGTCTAACTTCATCTTTTTCGAGCAAGACTCCGACGATAAATAGTCTGTTGCATCTAAGGCCGAGCGGTGTTAGGACGTAAACTGCCTCTTTTTCCCCTTCCCCGCCTACCTTAAACTTGGAAGCGTTGAACTCCTTTGAGAAAACCCTTCTTGCGACCTCTCTTTTTGTGGTTCTGATCATGCTTCCACCTCCTTAAGCGCTTTTTCAACTTCTTCGAGTATTTTCGGTCTGTAGAACTCTGCAGAAGTCACCGTCAGCATCCTAAATCTGATTTCACCTTTTACTTTCAGATACTTTCCCAGGAGCCTCTTTTTCAATTCTAAAAGGACAACTCCTCTGTCCAAATGTTCTTCTGCAAGTTTTCTGGCCTCCTTGAGCCCCATCCCTGTTAGAGAACTAATGACCTTTTCGTCCAGAATCAAATCATAGATCTTCTCGCCGTCGTCTAGAACACCCCTAATCCGTAAGACATCAGTAGTTTCGACTTTCCCGTGTTCCATACAGGTGCCGGCTTTTACCGTTCTCCCACAGATTTTACAAACCTGAAGAAGACCGCTGTTCTGCTGAATCGAAACCAGTGCCCCTACGACTTCTAACTCTCTCAACTCCTCTTTTACTTCGATTTGCTCGTCAATTTCTCTTATTTCACTTGCACTTGTTACTTTTACGCTCTTAATTCCCATGAATTCATCGATGACAACTTTTTCGAACAGGTAGCATTTTCCCTCTTCTAGTCTCGTCTTGTTCGCCTTTGCCCATACAACAAATCTTGTGATTCCCGTTTCATCACCTATCAGGCCGGTCTGGGATATGATTGGACTGTTCGGTTCCCAAAGCTGGATGACTTTGGCTTTCAGGCTGACCCATTTGTTGGGCTCTATTTCTGAAATCTTGGCTAAGGCGGGCTTTAGATCGACCCTTGGAATGTTGTAATTTTTTCTAAGACCGTTTATTATCGTCCTTCTAGCCTCCTCCTCTGGAACCTTAAACTCAAAAAGAAGGAGCCTTAATCTTGTTTCGATCTCTTTCTTGGTCACGCCGTAACTTTTAAACATCTCGTAAATGTCTTCGACCATTCTTTGAAATCTGTTCTCGTCCATGAACGACATAGCCAAACAGGATAAAAAAGCTTTTGTTCGGGAAGATTTAAAAGTAGGGGTTAGGATTTTTCTCATGGAACTTCTCTATCCCGTGGAAAGCGATCTTCGAAGGGCAGCCGAGATATTAAGGAAAGGCGGCATCGTAGCCTTACCGACAGAAACTGTGTACGGACTATGTTGCGACGCATTCAATGAAGAAGCTGTGGAGAGGATTTACGATATAAAGAGAAGACCAAAAAATAAACCGCTAATCGTCGGAGTTGGCAGGGTTGAGGAAATACATGAAATTGCTGAAGTAAATGAGACCGCAGAGAGGCTGATTAGAGAATTTTTCCCGGGACCTCTAACGCTAATTTTGAAAAATAAGAAAATACCGTCGATTGTGACAGGCGGTTCCGAAAAGGTTGCTATCAGGATGCCTGCTCACGAAATTCCGTTGAGGTTGTTGAGGTTGTTCAGAGGACCCCTCGTAGTCCCTTCCGCGAACATCTCCGGAAGACCGAGCCCCACAAAGTTGGAGCATGTACTCTCGGATTTTGGGGATACTCTCGATGCCGTGATAGTCGGAGAATGCAGTATTGGGATAGAGTCAACGATTTTAGACGTTACATCATCTCCGGCGAAGCTTATTCGACCTGGAGCGGTTAGTTCGGATATTTTAAAGAAGTTCGTCGAAATAGAGCAATGCGAGGACACCTTTGGACAGTACGAGATTTCCGCGGAAGTGTATGTCTTTGTCGGAGAAAGGGTGGAAGAGTCTATCAGAAGCTATTTATCGAGGTATGAGGATGCAGTGGTTATTGCTAGAAAAGACGTTTATGGTGGAAAGGTAATAGAGGTTGGGGAAAGTCTAGAGAGCTATGCCAGCAACCTTTTCGACGCCTTAAGGAGGGCGGAGAAAATGGGGGCAAAAATCATCCTTGTTGAAGGCATCGAGGAGAAAGGTATCGGTGAAGCGATCATGCATCGCCTTTACAAATCAGCGAAGAACGTCGTAAGGGTTTAATAGCAAAAGCTTTAAATCATTGGTCTAGTTCGCTTTTCATTATGAAAGAACAAGCAGAAGTCAGGCAACTTAGAGAGGGGGGATATATTGTTATCGATGACGAACCTTGTGAGATTATAAGTATTTCAGTGAGCAAACCGGGAAAGCATGGAGCAGCAAAGGCGAGAATAGACGCTATAGGGATATTTGACTCTCAAAAAAGGAGTATTGTGGAACCTGTTACGGCTAAGATCTACATTCCAATGGTGGAAAGAAAAAGAGCACAAGTTTTGAGCGTTGCAAGGGATAACGCCCAGTTAATGGATCTGAATACTTTTGAGACCTTTGAGCTGCCCATACCCGAAGACCTCAAAGAGAAAATAGCTCCCGGCAAGGAGGTAATATATATAGAATCCCTCGGTAAAAGAAAAATTGAAAGAATGGCATAATGCACATCGACAACTATTTTTCAATCTCTAATTCCGAAGTAAGGGATGCGGAATTTGTTATATACGGAATTCCCTACGACGCAACCCAGTCCTTTAAACCTGGATCAAGATTTGCGCCGAACGCCATAAGAGAGGCAAGCTGGAATCTTGAATCGTACTCCCAGTTTTTCTCCTTCGATCTTTCGTTTGCAAAAGTCTGCGATGCCGGAAACGTGAACTGTGATGGCAGTTTTCAGGATATTGGAATGAGAATCGAGAATCTCTTGGGGGATATCTCCGGAATTCCAATTGCAATCGGTGGAGAGCACAGCATAAGTTGTTTGACTAGTAGAAAGTTTAAGAAATGCTGTTTTTTGGTTTTCGATGCTCATTTCGACTTGCGTGACGAATTCGACGGAAGCAGATTCAATCATGCCTGTACAGCGAGGAGAATTTTCGAAGAGGGATTTGATATTGTCATTGCAGGTGTCAGGAGCGGTTCTAGGGAGGAGAGGGCCTTTGCGGACAGAAATGATATAAAGTATATATTTTCGTGGGATTTAAAGGGTTATGAGGACGTAGATAGACTTGTCGGAGAATATGACAGGATCTATCTCTCCATCGACATGGACGCCTTTGATCCGAGTTACGCTCCCGGTGTTTCAACACCCGAACCTTTTGGCATAAGCCCCAAAATTCTTTTAGAGCTTTTTCGTGAAATTGCGGATAGAATCGTTGCTCTGGACATAGTTGAAGTTGTTCCAGATGCAGATAAGATTACACAGACCTTAGCGGCGAAATTAATTTTTGAGTTCATTGCGGGGTACAGTTCCAAGCGCTGAAAAAGAAAATTATTTTTTAGAATTATTTTTTGGAATACCAAGTTTTTGCGTAAAGTTTATATAGAAATACCTATCCACCAATCTCTGTAAGGAGGTGGTTGGATGGCTGTACTGCAAGGTACCCCCGTGCTTATACTTAAGGAAGGGACCCAGAGAACAGTCGGAAGGGA
>QNUZ01000003.1 GCA_004347865.1 Archaeoglobi archaeon
GCTATGTCACGAAGGAGACTGCTGAAATACTGCTGCTCAAGGGATATATGGATGCAAGAAATCTTGCTATAAATGCAGGAATCCTGGAAAAGGAAGTCATGCCCGATCTCTTGATAAAGGCACATGCTCAAATGCTCACTCTCGCCTCTTTATTGCCGCCTGAAGCTCTTGATGATGAGTTAAAAGCTCTCGTTAAGGGAGGAGAGGCCAGACAGCCAGAAAAGGTAGAAGAAAAGAAGGAGGAGGAAAAGAAAGAAGAGGAGAAAGAAGAGGATAAAAAGGAGGAGGAAGCCATAGAGGGGCTTGCTTCTTTATTTGGATAGGAGGTGTTGAAGATGGAGTATATATATGCAGCTTTGTTGTTGCATTCCGCTGGAAAGGCCATCAATGAGGATAACGTGAAAGCGGTTCTTCAGGCTGCAGGGGTTGCCGTGAACGAGGCAAGGGTTAAGGCATTGGTTGCGGCCCTTGAAGGCGTAAATATAAGTGAGGCTCTGCAGAAAACAGCAATGCCAGTGATTGCTCCAGGAGCCGCTCAGCCTCCTGCTCCTGCGGAGAAGAAGGAGGAGAAGAAAGAAGAGAAGAAGAAGGAGGAAGAGGAAAAGAAAGAGGAGGAAGCTGTAGAGGGTCTTGCAGCATTATTCGGCTAAATATTTTTTAGAATTTTTTAGATAGATTAAATTTCTCATTTAAGATTTTGTATTTATATTCGATTTGCATAAATTGTCTTCGCAACATCGTGCTGATGACCCCCACATTATTTACCCTTCTCAAGACTAGGGACATCATTACAGCCCAAAAGTCCAAAAGCTCGTTTCTTATGGAACTTCGACCGAAAAGTATATATATACCTAATACTAAATTTCATAGCGAAAGGAGAAAGGAGGTGGGTTGAATGGCCGAACTGCCTATGGCACCAGTTGATAGATTGATTAGGAAGGCTGGTGCTGAAAGGGTAAGTGCGGATGCAGTTGAGAAGATGGTCGAAGTACTCGAAGACTACGCAGTCCAGGTTGCAAAGAAGGCTGTGGACATTGCAAAACACTCTGGAAGGAAGACCGTTACAGCAGATGACATAAAGCTCGCAACCTCGATGTAAAGGAGATAGAGTACTAAAATTATTACTAATTTTTTAAATATTTTTTGAAAAGATTGTAGTGCTTTTCTGGTGCTATCAGAAACTCAAGCTTTTCTATTTCATCAACAAAATAGTACATCTCCTCCTCCTGATTATCGAATGGCTCTAAAAACCTTATTTCCGGAACTGCGGTGTAGTTTCCATTTTTGACCCATTCATGGTCTATGTAGTAGTAGCATGCTCCCCTTAGCCTAGTATACGGGTCATAAATTGAATTAAAGTCTCTACAAACCCAGTTAGAGGTCAAAAGCACTTTTTTTGTCGGATTTATGGTTACATGACCGCAACCAGGGGGAACTATAATTAGGTCGCCTTTTTCGGCTTCAATAGCTATGCAATCCACCAACTTTTCCCCCTCTCTTCTTTGGATAACAAAAATCGCTTTCCCTTCAAGGACTTGATATATTTCTGGATAAGTAAGCCCAGCGGAGTTCGTTGGGTGATAATGACCGTAGGTTTTTACGCTCTCACCGCCAATCTCAGCTGGAGGAATTATCGTGAAGTCGTATCTAAGCCTGGCATCCAAAATTTTCCTCTTGTCTTCTTCCGATTCATAAATGTCTCTGAACATATAATAAGCATCAAAGTCTCCCTTAAGCTTATCCGGACAGGCTAAAACCGGTTTCAGATCGCTTGCCCTTCTTATCTCCGCCCTGAAAAGAAACTCACCAAACTGGTATTCCATGGGAGGAATAGATTGAGAATATTAAAATTTTTTGGATTAAGTTTGGATTAAGAAAAAGAATTTCAAGCTAATTTTTTAGACAATCTTTTCCTTTACAAGCAGCTCAGCATTCAATATACTCGCCCCTGCCGCTCCGCGAATGGTGTTGTGTCCGAGAACTATGTACTTTATGCCCCATGCATCCTTCCTAATCCTACCAACTACAACGCTCATTCCTTTTCCCGTATCTCTGTCGAGTCTCGGCTGCGGCCGATCCACTTCATTTCTGATTACGATTACCTTTTCCGGTGAAGAGGGTAGATCCAGCGGCTTGAGAGAGTCAAATGCCCCCTTAACTTCTTCTACCGTAACATCTCGCTCGAATTCTACCCAAACGGCTTCTGTATGCCCATCTATAACTGGAACCCGATGGCACGAAGCGGAGATCCTGAACTTGGCAAACTCAATTCTATCACCCTTAAAAGATCCCAGCATTTTAAGTGGTTCACTTTCACACTTCTCTTCCTCATTCTTGATGAATGGGATTATGTTGTCCGTTATAGCCAAGGAAGGCACTCCAGGATAACCAGCGCCGCTCAAAGCCTGCATCGATGCAATCCTCACACTCTTCAATCCAAAATCCATCAGTGGCTTTAGAGTGATAACGAACATCGTGCTCGTGCAGTTCGGATTCGTGACTATAAACCCATCCCACTTCCTCCTCCTTTTCTGCACTTCAATTAGTCCTATGTGGTCTGCATTCACCTCCGGAATCACGAGGGGGACATCTTCCTCCATTCTAAATGCTGAAGCATTGCTCGAAACGGCAAATCCAGCTTCCGCAAACTTCGGTTCGACTTCTTTTGCGATATCCGCTGGAAGGGCTGAGAATACTATGTCAGCATCTACGTATCTCGGATCAAGCGGAACCATTTCAACGTCTTTTGCGTACTCAGGTAGGTTTGCAGAAACTATCCACTCAACTTCACTTCCATATTTCTTCCCAATCCTTCTTTCGGATGCCGCAAGGCTCTTTACTCTGAACCAAGGGTGATTTTCAAGTAGCTGAACGAACTTCTGCCCGACCATTCCCGTGGCACCTAGGACGCAGACGCTGTAGTGCATGCACTGTAGAGTTCCGCGAGTATTAAAAACTTATTGAGATCACAACCGAAAGTCTCGCCCTCTAGTTCGGGGAGAGTTCAGGTAGATGGGTTAGTTCTTAGAAATTTTTAAGGTAGCAAGCTCTTTTGGTTTATGTTTTCTTTCCCATTCCTCTAGCGGGACTCCGAATTCTCTCTGGATTCTGTCGCGGTAAATCTCTGAAAGAACGTTGTAGGTGCAGAAGGGGATTATTCTACCATCTGGGGAACCGTAATGTATCAAACATCTCTCTACTCGAGCCAGATCGTAGTTGTATAGATCTTGGAAGTGCATCATCGTAAGCAAAATCGATCTTCTGTGCCATTCATATAAAGCAAAGTAGCTGTGTTCCACCAGCACCTTGTAGAGCAACTTTGAGACGTCAAAACTCTTTGGGGCCTTTGAAAGGTCAAAAAACTTTCTTAGTTCCAGAAAACTCTTGAACAGCCTTAATTTCTTGAATCTGCTATTCTTGATAACTTCGGCTCTTTCGGCCATGTATTCAAGCAACCCTTCCGCATCGACGAACCTTGTTATCGGTATGAGCTTGTCACCTTCTGTGAAAACAGTGGTAACAGCCCCGCATGCGAAATGGCATGTGAAGGTGTATTGTGGGACCCCTGTGATAGCTTCCACAAACTGTGTTATTGGAAGAGAGCTTGGCATCGGATAAAAATCCTCTCGCGAAATCTCTCCGTTGGTTTGCTCTTCTATTGCTTTTATGCATCCTGGTATGGTTATTCTGTACTTTTTCAGGTCCTTTTTCGACATTTTTCCGATGAAGCTTACAGGCTGAACGCTCAAGGAGCGGACTATGTCGATATTTTTTGCTGCGAATCTCACCATGTCCCCCAGCTGGTGATCGTTAACGCTCCTTATTATAGTCGGCACGAGAACTAAGTCTAGTTGGGCTTTTCTGCAGTTCTCAAGAATATTTGGTATTTCTCTGTAATTTTTTGGGTTTGTTTTCTCATCCAATCCGTCGAACGAGAGGTAAATGGCATCAACTCCGGCTTTTTTAACCTCCTCCGCGAATTTTGGATCTTTTGCAAGTCTTATTCCGTTTGTGTTCAGCTGGAGATGCTTTATCCCTTCGCTTTTCACGGCTTTAATGATCTCTATCAGGTCATCCCTTAGAGCGGGCTCCCCCCCAGTCAGCTGAACTCCGTTGCATCCGATAGGCTTCAAATTCTTTGCTATTCTGACCATGCTTCTTATCTGTTCTATAGATGGCTCAAAAACATATCCGGAACGCTCAGCGTAGAAGAAGCAGTACCAGCACGCAAAATCGCACCTGTTGGTGACGACTATGTTCAGTAGAGCAGGATGATTTTTGTGATTGCTGCATATCCCGCAGCTGAAGGGACACTCTCTGAACTCAGTTAGCGGTTCAACCTTTTTGCCTTCAGAGGCAAATCTCATTGCTTTTTTAAACATTTCAGCGTCTTCCCAATATACATCTGAGAATTCTCCATGTTCGGGGCAGCTTTTCTTGATCATGACTTGGTTATCCTCTTCGAAAACTTCCGCTTCAACGATCTTTAGGCATTCCGGACAGAGCGATCTTGTTTTATAAATCAGATTAACCATCTCCCCTCAAGCTAGGGAAAGGCATATATATGTGTTACGCCCTGGCTATTACCTTGTAAAGGCAATCTGTAATGAGGACGTTTTGCCTCTAGAGTTCCACGGGTTCGGATAAGATGTCACTTTCAAGCATCTTTTCGAAAAAATTTTTGTCTTTAAGAGTAGCTCTGGCTGCTGAAACCATCTTAGCTCCCGCCCCTATAACTCTCTCTCCGGATTTTATATCTACAAAGGAATTATTTCCGATCGTAAAACCGTGTTTCGAGATTCTCTTGATCAAATAAAGATCGCAGTTTCCATTCGGAATCATAGCATCGATGTGCACGATCGAGCAACCTCTTTCGAAAAGCTTAACGCAGAGCTTTTCGTAGTCAATACCGTACCCCCCGCGAAGCTTAACCGCGGTTGTTGCAATCTTAGAAACCCTTTCAACTATTTCATACAGAACTTCGGGATTAAATAGAAGCCATTCTCCGCACTTGGCTTGCACGAATTCGGGCTGTCTGCAGTGTGCGTTTATTTCAATAATACCACCGTAGCAGTCAGTGAGTTCTGCAGCTTCAGTATAGCCATCCATGGTTGAAGAACGCACGTTAACTGCAAAGTTCTTCTTTACCTTTTTCAATTCATTTTCAATTCCTTCTAGCGGATCTTCAAATACAAATTCCTTTCTTCCTCTGGCAACTGCCGCCTTAGCAGCCTCCATAGCACCTTTATCGGCGTTGAATCCCCCGAGAATTACAAGAGACGCTTTCTGTCTGTTGCAGAATTCTGCATCGTTTATTCCAGCCATTGCAGAAAGAACAAGCCGATTATCAAATTTCATACTCCTTTAGTTCACCATCAAAGACTCTTGTCGCTGATCCAGTCATGAAGGCGGTCTCGCCTATCTCTATTTTTAGGACCCCTCCTTTCGTTACAACTTCGGCCTTTTCAGCAATTCCAAGCCTTTTTGCCACCGCGACAACCGCGACACTACCGGTTCCACAGCTAAGGGTCTCATTTTCCACCCCGCGCTCGTAAGTTCTGACGTAAAATCTGCTACCGTCGTATTTTGCGAAGTTCACATTTGTGCCTTCAGGAAAAACATCCAGAAACCTTATCCTTTTTCCCAGATCCACAACATCAAGATCCAAGCTCTCAACAAAAATTACGACGTGTGGAACCCCGGTATTTACGGCATAAAGCTTTAAATTTTTGCCATTTGCATTGAAATTGTAACCCCAAATTTCCCTCGTGGCCGGAATCTTTGCGGCATTGAATTCAGGCTTACCCATATCCACTTTTACCCACCATTTTCCGTCGAAGTAGACTTCAAGCTCTTTTATTCCGGCAAGTGTTTCAGCTTTTAGCCTATTTCCAGCATAGCCCTCTTCGACCAAGTATCTTGAAAAACACCTGATTCCATTGCCGCACATTTTAGCCTCGCTTCCGTCTGGATTAAAAAATCTGAATTTTGCATCAGCAATTTCGGATGGCTGCACGAAGATCACACCATCAGCTCCAACACCGAAGTTTCTGTTGCAGAGCCACCTAGCGAATCCCGCCTTCTTCTCCTCAGGAACCAAAATTCTATGGAACTCATCTATGAGCACAAAGTCGTTGCCGTTTCCGTGCATTTTCGAGAACTTCATAACCCTCCCTTTTTCCTTCTTATTAATAGCAAATAGTTGGCGGCATTTATCACAGCATCGAATGATGCCATTACAATGTCCTGTGCTGCCCCTCTTGAGGTGAATATGTTGCCTTGGTCGTCCTCAACTGTGACGTAAACCTCTGCTATTGCATCGCTACCGCCGCTAATAGCATCAAGCCTGAATTCCCTAATGTGCATCACTCCTCCAACTAACTGCATTACAGCCTTTAGAGAAGCATCCACTGGGCCAACACCAATCGCAGAGGTAACTTTTCTCTCTCCAAGAACCTCTGCATTTATAACTGCGGTTGGGGTTATTTTGTTTCCAGTTATAACCGTTATTTCATCTACGGTTATTACTTTCTCCTCCCTCTTCAGTTCTCCGAGCATTATTTCCGTTATAGTGAATAAGTCCCGGTCTGTGACTCTCTTCCCTTTATCCCCCATTTCCTTGACCTTTTCAAAGATCTTGTTCAGAGTTTCATCGTCGACCGTATAGCCAGCATCTTCTAGGATTTTCTTTATCTGGTGTCTTCCGGCGTGTTTTCCTATCACGATCCTTCTACGGTGACCAACCATTTCGGGTTTCAGTACACCAGGTTCGAAAGTTGACGCCTCCTTTATAACTCCGTGCGCATGGATTCCGCTTTCATGGCTGAAGGCATTTTCCCCGATTATTGGTGTGTTTGGCGGCATTTTGACGCCAGTAAGCCTTTCAACGAGCTTTGAAGTGTCGAAGAGCAGCTCAGTTTTTATGTTCGTCTTAATGCCTTCCAGCGAGTGCAGAATCATAACAACCTGCTCAAGACTTGCATTCCCAGCTCTCTCGCCTACTCCGTTAACAGTAACCTGCACTTCGTCAGCCCCGGCCATCACAGCCACATAGCTGTTTGCAACAGCCAGCCCGAAATCATTGTGGCAGTGAACATCCAGCATCACTTTTATATCTTCTCTAAGCTTTTTTACGAGTTCGTAGAATTTGAATGGAGTAGCAACACCAACGGTGTCTGGAATGTTTATTATGTCCACCCCTGCACCCTCAACTGCCTTGTAAATTTTCTCAAGGTATTCGAACTCAGTTCTTGTCGCATCCATTGCTGAAAACATGCATTTTAGTCCGTGGGATTTTACGTATTCCACGCATTCAACGGATTTATCTATGATCTCCTCTCTGCTGATCTTTATCGTGTGTTCCACTTGAATTTTCGATGTTGGCGTGAAAACGTGGATCATGTCAACGCCAGCATCTATTGCCGAATCGATGTCTTCCTTGACTATTCTTGCGAGTCCGCATATTTCTGAATTTAAACCGAGAGACGATATTTCCTTAACTGCATCGAATTCGCCTTTTGAAATTGCAGGAAAACCAGCCTCTATAACGTCAACCCCAAGTCTGTCAAGAGCTCTCGCAATTTGAACCTTGTAAACAGGAGGAAGGGATACCCCTGGCATCTGTTCTCCATCTCTGAGAGTAGTATCGAATATTCTTATTGTTTTCATCGAAAACCCTTTGCCAACGGATCTAAATTGTTTTCGGTAAATTTTGACTTAAAAATTCACAGCACACGGCGAGGTAGCTTTTTCAATTACCATTGATCATACAGTTTTTCTGGTGGAATACAAAGAAAGTACGTATACTAAAGCGAAAATTTGACGAATTCTGTATTTTATTGCCTCTTTTTTAAGAAAAATTTAAAAAGCTTTTCGATTGATGAGCGCTGAATGTTCAAAAAGATCCTGGTCGCAAATAGAGGAGAGATAGCGATCCGAATAATGAGGACCTGCAGAGAGCTTGGTATAAAGAGTGTTGCTATCTACAGTTCCGCAGACGAGAACGCCCTCCATCGCTACTACGCCGATGAAGCATATTACGTGGGAAAGGCGGATCCAAAAGACAGCTATTTGAACATAGAACGGATAGTGGAGATAGCAAAGAAGAGCGGAGCGGAAGCCATTCACCCCGGTTACGGTTTTATATCCGAAAATCCATTGTTTGCGAAAAGATGCGAAGAGGAAGGAATAGTCTTCATCGGGCCACCGCCGAAGGTTCTGGAAATATCTGGTTCCAAAATTGAGGCCAGAAAGAGAATGAGGAGTGCCGGGGTACCAATAGTTCCGGGCTCTCCAGCAATAAGTAGCTTGGATAGAGCGTTTAAATGGGCCGAGAAGATTGGATATCCCGTGGCCGTTAAGGCTTCGGCTGGTGGGGGAGGAATAGGAATAACCGTTGTACGGAATGAGGGGGAACTCGAATCTGCCTTCACGAAGTCGAAAACCTTTGGTGAAAAATACTTCAAAGATCCGACCGTCTACATAGAGAAATGGCTTAGCAGACCCAGGCATATCGAAGTCCAGATTCTTGGGGATGACTCGAACGTCGTTCAACTGGGAGAAAGAGAGTGCAGCATACAGAGAAGAAATCAGAAGCTCATAGAGGAGACCCCCTCGCCTGCCTTAAACGAAGAGCTGAGAGAGAAGATCGGCAAATACGCCGTAAAGGGTGCGAAAAGTATAGGTTACAAAAACGCGGGAACCTTCGAGTTTTTATATTCCGACGGAAATTTTTATTTCCTTGAAATAAACGCAAGATTGCAGGTAGAGCACACGATAACGGAGATCGTTACAGGCGTTGATATAGTGAGGGAGCAGATTAGAGTCGCATATGGTGAGGGGATTGGATTTGGGCAGGAGGAAGTTGAGCGAAGAGGACATGCAATGGAGCTTAGAATTTACGCAGAGGATCCAGTAAGTTTCCTCCCTTCTGGAGGAAGAATAGAATTTTACAGAAGTCCGGGAGGTTATGGTGTCAGATTGGACAGCGCAGTTAGCATTGGAAGTGCCATTCCTGAGGACTACGATCCGATGATATCTAAGCTAACCGTTTTCGGCAGAACCAGAGCTGAGACGATTGCACGTGGGAAGAGATCCCTGATGGAGTATATTATACTGGGCGTAACCACAAACATACCCCTCCACCTTGCAGTCCTTTCGGACGAGGAGTTCGAGAGGGGAAACATCCATACAAAGTTCCTTGAGGAAAGGAGAATACATGAAAAGGTACCCTACTATATTGAAAGATATCTCGAAGCTCAGGCCAAGCTCAGCAGGATATTCATGGACTATGAGTCAGAAAAAATAAAAGAGCAGCTTAAAAAAGCCTATAGGACGGTGGCTGTTAGCAACGGAGAAATTGAGGAGAGGCTCTGGAAGATCTATACGTCACTCGGGCATTAGAAATTCGTTCTCTCTTCCCAATTTTCTTATCGTCTCCATCTGTTTTATGGCGAGCTCCCTTGCCTTTGCGATTTCCGTTCTTTCAAGAATCTTTCCCCCTTCCATAACCTTTCTTAGCAGAGGTTCCTTACCCTCAGGAGCTGCGTCTTTGAAAAGTCTGATTTCATCCTCCAGCTTGCTCCAGTCCCTGTAAACCTGCTTCATCCCGCTTCTCTTTCCCCTTTTAGCACAGAAAACCCCCTCTTTTTCGACTATGTCCATGGCAAAATCTATTGGTTTTGCTGCGCTGATAGCCGTTCCAACACCGAAAGCATCTGCTAGGTCTCTTAATGCGAGAATGTCTGAAAGCTTCAGACCACCGCTTAGAAAGATCTTCACATCCCCCCTTCCGCGGATGCTCAACTCCCATTTGACCTCTTCTACAATCTTTCTGAAATTGCCCTTTCTCGAGGAAGGTGTGTCGAGCCTAACGGCATCTACCCTTCGAACATTCTCGACAGCCATGATGGCTTCGGTTTTTTCGTCGAAGTATGTATCCACAAGGAGTGTTCTCGGCACCTTTTTGTCCACAACTTCGTCAAATGCATTCCAAGCAGACACTTGGTCTCCAAAGCATATGATCAGAGCATGCGGCATCGTTCCTATGCTTTCGATCCCGAAATATTTCTCAGCAATGAAGTTGCTCACTCCGTCAACGCCGCCGATGAGCGCAGATCTCTCAATCATTGCGGAAATTGCAGGATGGGCTCTTCGGGTTCCAAATGACAGTATTTTTTTATCTCCTGCAGCAAGCTTGAACTTGAATGCCTGTGTTGCTATACCACTCGCGTGGCATAGGAATCCTAATAGGGCGGTTTCAAACCTTGCAAAATCTAAGTAATTTCCCGATACGGTTAAAACAGGCTCGTGTGGGAAGAAGAGGCTACCCTCAGGCATTGCATAAACGTCAACGGGAATACCTTCGAGCAGACTGAGGACATCGTTTACTCCGGCAAAAATACCCCATTCTGAGGTTGTTACCTCCATAACTACTTTTGGATTTAGATTCTTGGCTTTTAGGACCTTTTCAGTCCATATAAAGTACTTATCCGTCACCAGGCCGGATTTTATGTCATTTTCACTCGCTATTACGAATTTCATATTGCATCACACTCACAGGGCTTTTTTCCGCAACGTTTGCAGATATGAGGATACTTCTTAAGACTTTCCTTCTCGACATCTATACCGTATAGATTAGCAAGACTGACGAGCCATGCAAAAACGTCTGCTATCTCTTCACCCACGTTTCCTCCTTTTCTTACAGCTTCTGCGAGCTCTCCAACTTCTTCAACAATCCAGAGCATGGTCTTTTCAATTCCCCTCTCTTTATCCCGATGCAGGTAAATTTCGCCGATCATCCGCTGGAACTCGCTTATCTCCATCTTACCTTCACCCCTCTTGAAGCTAGGTATTCCTTAACTTGTGGTATTGTTAATTCCCTGAAGTGGAATATGCCGGCAGCCAAACAAGCATCGGCCTTTCCTTTTACAAAACCTTCATAGAAATGTTCAAGTTTTCCAGCTCCACCTGAGGCTATTACAGGTATGCTCAACTCCTCACTCATAGCCCTCGTGATCGGAATGTCGTAGCCGTCCTTGGTGCCGTCTCTATCCATTGAGGTTAACAGTATCTCGCCGGCCCCAAGTTCCTCGACCTTTTTAGCCCAATAAAGTGCATCTATTCCGGTCGCCTTTCTGCCTCCGTAAATGTAAACCTCATACCAAGCCTTGCTGCCGTCTTCGAGTTCGAGAATGTATTTCCCCTTGCTAAGATCAAAGTTCCTCTTGCAGTCTATTGCGACGACAATACACTGGCTTCCAAAGGTTTGTGCAGCCCTGCGAACAAAATCGGGATTTTTGACTGCAGCTGTGTTTATTGAAACCTTATCTGCCCCTGCAGACAGAATTGCATTTATATCCTCTAAGCTAGCGATTCCTCCCCCTACTGTGAATGGTATGAATACGTTTTCAGCCGTTTTTTCGACGATCTCCACCATCGTCTTCCTCCCTTCTGGTGATGCGGTAATGTCGAGAAACACGAGTTCGTCAGCACTTTCAGAATCGTATCTTTTGGCAAGCTCTACCGGGTCTCCGGCGTCGCGGAGATTTACAAATTCAACACCTTTGACCACCACGGCTTTGCCGTTCTTATAGGTCACGTCTAGGCAGGGAATTATTCTCTTTGCAAGCATTATCTTTTCACCTCAAACCTTTCGAATTCTCTTACTTCTGCGTTTCGCACCTCGACATCTCTAACAACCGCAAGCGGCGGTCCCTGACGTACGGTAGAAATAAACTTTTCAAGAGATTCCTCCTCCCCTACAGCATAAATATAAACCCTGCCATCCGGCAAATTTTTCACGAATCCTTTTATTCCCAATTCCCGTGCAATTCTTGTTGTGAAGTATCTGAATCCCACTCCCTGAACAATACCGCTCACGTAGATCTCCACGGCTCTCATCAAAAAAGAATCTATCGGGGCTATAAAGTTTTAACCCAACAATGGCTATTTCTACAACTGAAAGGTTCACCCCTTTCAGGCGAGGATGAGGTCAGCGAAATGCCACGAAATGTGAGTTAACTTTAAATCTCCCTTTTCGGTAATTGATTTGTGGTAGAAGGTTGGCTTCTCGATGCTGAATACGTGACGATCGACGATAGGGCGGTTCTTAGGTTGTGGTGTAAGGACCGGGACGTTTTTGTAGCTTACGATAAGAGCTTCAGACCTTACTTTTATGTTTTGAATGTTGATGAAGAAGTTATTGGAAGAGCAATGATAAACACGAAAAAGGAAGTCATAACTCCCGAGTCCTATGAAAAGGTGCAGGTTAAATTCTTTGGAAAGACAATACCTGCATTTATAGTTTACGCAAAACATCCCCAGCACGTTCCAAAGCTTAGAGAGTTCTTCTCTCAATTTGGGGATGTTAGAGAAGCGGACATTCCGTTTGCGTACCGTTATCTGATTGACAGAGATCTTGCATGCCTCGATGGAATAAGGATCGAGGGGAAGGAGATCGAGGGCAAGCTCAGAAGCTATGAGATTGAAAAAGTTGAGAGAGTTAGTCGAGAAATCCCTGATCTAAGGATTTTGGCTTTTGACTGCGAAATGCTGTCAACTTTTGGTATGCCGGATCCTGAGAAGGATCCTATCGTAGTAATCTCCGTTAAATGGAACGATGAAAAGGAAGAAGTACTTCAGGGAAGCGAGAGGGCAATAATTCAGGAATTTGTCCGCCTGATAAAGGAAGTCGACCCCGATGTAATAGTAGGATATAATCAGGACGCATTTGACTGGCCCTATATAAGAAAAAGGGCCGAAAAGCTGAAGATCCCGCTTAATATCGGCAGAGATGGTTCATCGATTACGTTCAAGGGTGGCAGACCAAAGATTGCAGGAAGACTCAACGTTGATCTCTACGACATAGCCATGAGGATCACGGAAGTGAAGATCAAGAAACTTGAAAACATAGCAGAGTTCTTGGGTGCAAAGGTTGACATTGAGGACATTGAAGCGAAAGACGTAAGCAAATACTGGGAAAAGGATAGAGAGAAGGTGTTTGCACACGCAAGAAGGGATGTTATTCACACCTTCATGATCGCAAAAGAGCTTCTGCCCATGCACTATGAACTTGCAAGGCTGATCAGACTTCCTCTAGACGACGTTTCGAGAATGGGGAGAGGAAGACAGGTTGACTGGCTGCTTCTGAGCGAGGCGAGGAAGCTGGGAGAAATAGCCCCAAATGCAGGAGAAGCCCCAATGGAAAGCTATGAGGGAGCCTTCGTTATAGAGCCCGAAAGGGGTTTGCACGAAAACGTCGCGGAGCTGGATTTTGCCAGTATGTACCCCTCGATTATGATCGCGTATAACGTTAGTCCCGACACATTGGCAAGTGATGGTGAGTGTTTTATCGCTCCTGAGGTCGGTTATAAGTTCAGAAAGTGTCCTGATGGATTCTTTAGGAGAATTCTCAAAATGCTGATAGAGAAAAGGAGGGAGATAAAATCTGAGATGAAGAAGATCAGCGAGGACGATCCGAGATACAGATTGCTTGACATAAAGCAGCAGACTCTTAAGATCCTTACTAATTCGTTTTATGGTTATATGGGTTGGGCAGGTGCCAGATGGTACTGCAGGGAATGTGCAGAGGCCACCACAGCATGGGGAAGGCATTTTATAAAGACTTCAGCCAAGATAGCGCAAGATCTGGGTTTTAGAGTTCTTTACGGAGATACAGACAGCATATTTGTTTTAAAACCAGGATTGGGGTTGAATGAATTGGAATCGGAGGTTGAAAAGCTGATATCGGAGATATCAAAGCAGCTCCCCGTACAGATTGAACTTGATGAGCTATTTAAGACGATCTTCTTTGTTGAGAAGAAAAGGTACGCGGGTATAACGGCCGATGGTAGGGTAATCGTTCGCGGGCTTGAGGTCAGGCGTGGCGATTGGTGTGAGCTCGCGAAGAACGCCCAGAAACTGGTAATCGAGATAATTCTAAAGGAGAGGGATCCGGAGAAGGCACTGAATTACATCAGGGAAGTCATTAACTCGATTAGAGAGGGAAAGGTGAAGCTAGAAGACCTTGTGATCTACAAGGGATTAACAAAGAAACCCTCGAAATACGAAGCTATGCAGGCTCACGTCAAGGCAGCAAAAAAAGCTGAGGAAGTCGGCATCTTTTATCCGGTCGGCTCTAAGATTGGATTTGTGGTCATAAAAGGTTCTGGAAACATAGGGGATCGGGCGTATCCCGTGGATATGATCGAGCATTTTGACGGTGAGAATCTTAGAATCAGGGTGAAAGGGGGCGTGGATATGAAGAAGATTGATAAAGACTATTATATAGATCATCAGATAATCCCAGCAGTTCTTAGAATTTTAGAAAGATTCGGTTACTCTGAGGCTAGAATAAAGGGTTCATCCCAGACGAGCCTCGAGTCTTTCTTTTGAATCCTTATAGAACAATTTCTGAAACTGCTTCCGTTCAGCGTGGGTTGGGGAGCTTAGCTTTTGAACCGACAGATAAGAGAAGGAGTAGAATCTCTTCTGATGCCGAAAGTCCTGCCTTTAAAGGGATTAAATCCCTCTTCAGGACGGGTAGGAGGTCAGTCTAACTTTGGATTTTCGGTAAGATTTTTAAATTTGATAACTCAGAGTATGCTGATGAGAAGTGTTATGATTGTGGATGATGAGACTGCAATGAGGGAAATTCTCAAAATCATGTTGAGGGATTATAAGGTCATTGAAGCATCAAACGGAAAAGAAGCTGTAGAGCTATACAAAAAAGAGAAACCAGATCTGGTCCTAATGGACATAATGATGCCAGTGATGAGTGGCATAGATGCCGTCAAGGAAATAAAGAAAATAGATCCCAATGCCAAGATAGTAGCTATTACGGCATATGCAAGCACAAAGGGAGAGAAGGCTATTGAGGTCGGAGTCGATAGAATAGTCAGGAAACCATTCACTAGAAAGGAAATATTGAAGATTGTTGAAGAGTATCTTAAATAGCGTTCAAAAACTATTTAAAGGGAAATTGAATAGTCTGCTGGATGACAGGAGATGATGCTTATATGATGAAGACTTCAGATACTACGAAGTATCTCATTTATGCTGAAATAGTGGCTGAGGGAGTTGTTGAGCGACCTGATGTTGTAGGTGCAATCTTTGGTCAGACAGAAGGGCTTCTGGGTGGAGACCTTGATCTCAGAGAGTTGCAGAAAACGGGTAGAATAGGTAGGATAGATGTTAAGATTGAGAGCAAAGGGGGAAAAAGCTACGGAGAGATAAAGATTCCATCGAGCCTCGATAAAGTTGAAACTGCAATAATTGCCGCAGCACTTGAAACGATTGAAAGAGTCGGCCCGTGCTCGGCCAAGATCAAAGTTTCTAGAATTGAGGACGTGAGAGCGAGCAAGAGAAGGAAAATAGTGGAGAGATCGAAAGAAATACTCAGAGAACTATTTGAGGAGCCAGAAATAGAATCTGAAAAAATAACAGAACTCGTGAGAGAGTCGCTTAGGATAGACGAAGTGGTTGAGTACGGAGAGGAAAAACTTCCAGCTGGACCAGCGATAGACGAATCTGACGCCATTATAGTAGTTGAGGGTAGAGCGGACGTTCTGAATCTGCTCAAGCATGGCATTAGGAACGCTATTGCTGTTGAAGGTACAAACATTCCGAAGACGATCATAGAACTGAGCAAAAAGAAGACAGTTACGGCCTTCTTGGACGGTGATAGAGGGGGAGAGCTAATTCTCAAGGAACTTTTGCAGGTAGCAGACGTGGATTTTATAGCGAGGGCACCAGAGGGCAAGGGAGTAGAAGATCTGACCCTCAAAGAAATTCTGAAGGCGCTTAGAAACAAGGTACCAGTCGAGCAGGTTCATCTGCTGAGGAAGGAGCAGCAAGCAGTTCCAGTAAAGGAGGAAAGGCTATCCCCCCATGAGAGCCTAAAAAACCACAAGGAAATGGTCGAGGGAAAATTGCTTGCGAGGATTCTGGACAAGAACTTCAATGTTATCAAAGAAGTCCCGGTGAGGGATCTCGTGAAGACTCTAAAGACAAACAACATGAAAGCTTCTGTAATTGTGTTTGACGGGATAATAACTCAGAGGCTCATAGATATAGCCGCGAAAAAGGATATAAACTACATAATTGGGGCCAAGCTGGGGAGCGTAGTGAAACTGCCAACCTCCATAAGGGTAATTACGTTCGACCAGCTCTAGCTCTCTCCTAAGCCTTTTTCCCCTTTCCCCAGTATTCCTTTATTTTTTCAATCACGGGCAATTTCTCGCCGCTTAGGAATCTAACACAAGCGCCTCCGGCGATTGAAACATGGCTGACTTTGTCGCCAAGCCCGAACATGTTAACCGCGGAAGCGCTGTGCCCTCCGCCGATAATCGAATACTTGGCCTTTGAAACAGCTTTTAGCACTTCATATGTGCCGAGTGAGAACTTTGAATCCTCGTATACTCCAGCGGTGCCGTTGACGACCACCGTGTCGAACTCTGGGATCATGCTCGAGAAAAGGTTCATAGTTTCGACTCCAATGTCCTTGATTATTCCCTTTCCATTGAATTTTTCGATTGAGACGTCCTCTCGAACCCCGCCTACGTCGACACCGAAATCAACTGGGAGAATGATCTTATCTCTGTGCTTTTCTAGGATTTTCTTGGCATCTTCATCTTTAACGTTCTCCTTGTTATCTTCCACGATCCTTTTGTTATCCTCTCCAATATCCTTGCCGCTTAGAAGTAGGAAGTAGTTCGCGATTACACCTGAAAGGAAAACCTTCTCAGCAATTCCGTTCTCAAGAACGTTTTTCATGACCTTTATTGGGTCCTTTATCTTTGCGCCTCCCAACACAAAGGCTATCCTATCCCCCTTTTTGAGGCCTCTGCTAAGAGCATTTATCTCCTTCTCAGCTACCCTGCCAATAAAGGTTGGTAGAACTGGAATAAAACCTACTAGGGATGCATGGCTCCTGTGGAATGCAGAAAATGCATCATTAACGAAGGCATCGAAGTGATCCTTCAGTTTTCTTACCATCAAGCAATTTGCGTGCTCCTCGGCACTTCTGTCCAGCTGCTCTTCGGAGTAGAACCTTACGTTTTCCAGAAGCACGATTTCGCCCGGTTTCATATTCTTTATTCTTTCAAGAACCCTCCTGCTGAATATTTCATCGATATATTCGACCTCTTTGCCAACTATTTTTGCCAGTACCTTTGCGTGCTCCTCTAAGGTCGTGAAGTCCCTTCTCCCTGGTCTGCTCTGATGAGCTAGGATAACAAGTTCTCGATCTTCAAGTTCTCGGATTGTTGGAAGATGACTTTCGAATCTTGTGGTATCCAGAATTGTCGAATTTACGATCGGAGCATTTATGTCCAGCCTGAGAAGTATAGATTTTTGCTTCGCCTCTATATCGTCAAGTGTTGGAAGTCCATCCATGAGGGTGCGTTGAAGCTTCGTTTTAAAAGGATTTTTTAATCCTTCTTAAACTTGTGCTATGGAGATCACAGATATCGATGGTGTCTTGTGTAATGGTGTTAAGGAGGGAAAGCTCGGTTTGGGGCTTGCAAGGTTTAGCGGAAATGTTGCTGGAGTTTTTACCGGGAACAGGATAAAGGCCGCTCCTGTAATTGTATGTAGGGAAAACATTAGCAAGGGCTATGCAAAGGGTCTGATCGTGAACAGCGGAAATGCAAACGCTTTTACAGGAGAGCAAGGTTTGAAAGATGCTCGAGAAATGTGCAGAATCGCTGCCAATCTTTTTGGTTGTAGAGAAGACGAAGTCGCGGTGGCCTCAACTGGGGTTATCGGAAGAAAACTCGACGTTGAGTGGATAAGAAAAAAGGCTGCGGATGTATACAGTGGCCTGGGGAACAGCAAAGAGCATGCAGAAAGATTTGCCAATGCGATAAGGACAACGGACAGGTTCATAAAGAAGGCTTATTCAGAATCCGCGAAAATTTCGGCTGTAGCGAAAGGTGCAGGTATGATCTCACCTAATTTGGCAACAATGCTATGCTTCGTTTTCACTTCTGCAAGATTCGAAAGCGGAGAGCTGTATGAAATCCTCAGGAAAGCCGTAAAGCCGCTTAACAGGCTTACCGTGGATGGAGATACATCAACTAATGATACTGTGCTTCTGATCGCTACAGGCAGGGATAAGATTGACAGAGACATTTTCGAGGCGGAGCTGGAGAAGGTCTTCTACAGCATCGCTAGGCAGATAGCCAAGGACGGGGAGGGGGCGACAAAAGTCTTCGAAGTAGTCGTGAGAGGTGCAGAAAGTGAAAAATCAGCAGAACTTGCCGCAAAGGCCGTTGCTAATTCCTTACTTGTGAAAACTGCAATTTTTGGCTGTGATCCTAACTGGGGGAGAATAGTTGCGGCTGTAGGCTACAGCGGTGCAGAAGTCGATGAGAAAAT
The DNA here is from genome assembly GCA_004347865.1 of Archaeoglobi archaeon. Classification (GTDB taxonomy): domain Archaea; phylum Halobacteriota; class Archaeoglobi; order Archaeoglobales; family Archaeoglobaceae; genus WYZ-LMO2. Next base: position 18,379 of record QNUZ01000003.1, read on the forward strand.
CAGCATCGCATTTGAGAACGATGAGAAGACGGTATTCCTTGTTGATCGTGGGAAGATAACGGGAAAAGAGGAGGAGGCTAGAGAGATTATGAAGGGGGATTTTAGGATAATAGTTGACCTACATAGGGGAAAATGCACCGATTATGCAGTTGGATGTGACCTTGGTTACGAGTACGTAAGAATAAATGCGGAATACACGACGTGATCAAAGATCTATCATGTGAGCTTCTTTAACCACATTTAGGACCAGCATGGTATAAGTTTTTTTAACACTCTTCATCCCAAGCAATCTTTTCACGAACTCGTTCAGCTTGTCCCTGTTTTCAAATTTGGCCACAATCAGGATATCGTATTCTCCAGTGACGTCGTAAACGGCAGTAACGTTCTTCTCCTTTGCAATCTCCTTCTCGATCTCAACTAGCTGTCCACCCTCAGCCGATACTCCGACGACGGCTGTGATGTCGTATCCGAGCATTGAATAATCCAGCACGGGAATGAACTTCTTTATAACGCCCATAGTCTTCATTTTGTTTATCCTGTTATACACTGTGCCTTCTGCAACGCCAACTTTTTCTGCAATTTCCTTTAGACTCTTCCTAGCATCATCTTGCAGTTCTTTAAGGATTTTTAAATCGATTTCATCAATTTTTACCATGTCTATAATGCGGTTGTAGAATTTTTAAATCTTAGCTCAAATTTCCTTTTTGGTAGCGATGCTCCAGATTGACGGGAGGCTTGAAAAGGCTTTGAAAGCCGTCGGGATAGAGAAGCTTACGGATCTTCAGAAAAGGGCTTTTGAGGTAGTGTTATCTGGGAATAATGCGCTGATAGTGGCCCCTACAGGGAGTGGAAAGACCGAGGCTGCAATGATACCCGTTTTCCAGAAGCTGCTTCAGGAAAAAAGGCAGGGTATTAGAGTTCTATACATAACCCCTCTCCGGGCTTTGAACAGGGATATGTTCCGGAGAATGAGCAAGATTGCGGAAATTTTGGACATTACAATCGATGTTAGGCATGGGGATACGAAGGAGAGCGAAAGAGCTAGGCAGAGCAAAAAACCTCCTGAAATTCTAATCACAACTCCTGAGACCTTTCAGCTACTTTTTCTTGGAAGAAGGCTAAAGAACGCGCTGAAAAACGTCCAATTTGTGATAGTAGACGAGATTCACGAGCTTGTGGACAGCGAAAGAGGTGTTCAGCTTTTTGTCGGGATCGAAAGATTGAGAGAAATTGTGGAATTTCAGATAATAGCCCTTTCTGCAACTGTTGGAGATCCGAAAAAACTCTCTGAAGTAATCGGTGGGGCCGAAATAGTTTCTGGAGATCTAGACAAAGAATACGAGATCAAAATAATTTCCTCCAACGACGAGCTCTCACTTATTAAGGATCTCGTGGAAAAGCACCGTTCGACCTTGATCTTCGTGAACACTAGGCAAACGGCCGAAGTTCTAGGTGTGCACTTAAAGAAGCTGATAAGCGCCGAAGTCCACCATGGGAGCCTTTCGAGGGAAGCAAGGGTTTCGGCTGAAGAAGATTTTGCGTCCGGAAAGCTGAAGGCTCTGATCTGCACGTCTTCAATGGAGCTCGGTATTGATATAGGGCACGTAGATTCGGTGATTCAGTACAGCAGCCCAAGACAGGCTGTGCGGCTTATACAGAGAGTTGGTAGGAGTGGACACGGACTTGGAAGGAAATCAACAGGTTACATTGTCGCAAACACGTTCGATGACATTCTCGAATCTGTTGCAATAATAAAAAGGGCAAATTCGGGTCTTTTGGAAGAACTGGAGCTTCACGAAAAAAGCCTGGACACCCTTGCAAATCAAATTTGTGCTATTGCCATCGAATATGGTCGGATAGAAGTCGAAAAAGCCTATGAGATCGTCAGAAGATGTTATTTTTACCGAAATTTGAGTTTTGAGGAATTTTGTGAGATATGCCAGTATTTGGGTGATATTTGGAGGATTTTCTATGATGGGAAGGAGATATCTTCGAGAAGGAGAACAAGAAGATACTTTTACGACAACATCTCGATGATAATGGACGAGAAAAGCTACAGAGTTGTCGATATAACTTCTGGCCAGACAATTGGTAGTCTTGATGAGAGCTTCCTTTCAACCTTTAGCGGGGAAGTTTTTGCGATGAAGGGGGAATTATGGAGAGTTTTGAGCGTGGAGGACGTTGTTAAAGTAGAGCCGGTTGTTGCGGAAGGTGAAGTGCCCTCTTGGGTTGGTGAGGAAATACCAGTTCCATTTGAAGTTGCCCAGCTGGTTGGAAAGCTGAGAGGGGAGATAGCCGAGGGTAAGATTGGTCTGAAGGAGCTAAAAGAATACGTAAACGAAGAGGGCGCGATTAGGGTTTTAGAAAAGATAGAGGAACAAAAAAAGGAGTTTAAGGTTCCCACTGACGCACACGTAGTCATAGACGGGTCCAGCAGAGATACTGTAGTGAATGTCTGCTTTGGACACAAGGCTAACGAAGCCATCGGAAGAATACTAGCTTTACTTCTTTCTCTGAGGAAGGGGACGAATGTCTCCGTAGAGATCGATCCCTATCGCATAAAGCTATCTCCTGCAAGCCCTGAGGAGGTAAGGGATGCAATTCTGAGCGTTGATCCAGGCGAGGTCGAAAGCCTTGCTGAGAGGGCAATCGTTGATACAAGGCTAATGCAGTGGAAAGTCGTGAAAGCTGCAAGAAAGTTCGGGCTTTTTGATAAGGATGAAGAACTGGCAAGAATAAATCTTAGAACACTAATTGTGAAGCTTAGGGATACTCCTGTTTACAGGGAGGCTCTCAGAGAGATATTCTTGGAAAAAATGGATTTGGAGAAAGCCAAGCTCTTCTTCGATAAGTTTGGGAGGGGGATAACCTTTAGCGTTTACAAGAAATTTACTCCTATAAGTCTCGAAAGCAGAGATAAGGTTCCCGACGTACTAACCACAAAACCAAGCAGAGCAATTTTGAAGGCTTTTATTGAGAGGCTAAAGGTGGAAATCTGCAGGGTTTACTGCGTTAACTGTGGTGCGAGCTATCGTGAAATTGCGGGCAATCTGACACTAAGATGCTTAAAATGTGGTAGCAGCATGATAGCAGTTTTAAGCGACAGAAAGAACTACGAGCCAAAGAAGGACGATCTTTTCAATATAGCAAATCTCGTGAGGAACTACGGCATGAGAGGAGTTTATGCTATGCTCACATATGGCATAGGATTTAAAACTGCTAAAAAAGTTCTTTCAGGTTATTATACAACGGAGGAAGATTTCTTTAAAGCTTTGCTTGAAGCAGAAAGGAATTACGTGAGGACAAGGAAATTCTGGGATTGATCAAAGACCCAGCTCTTTTTTAAGATCCTCAATTTCCTTTTCAAGTTTTTCTATCTCAATTAGCGGAAACTCCTTTTCCTTTACGTTTGCGAGCTTCCAGAACAATCTTGCAATTATGGGCATCGTTTTACCCACATATCCCGGGGCGTATGGAAGCAGTTTTGAAGCCAAATCTCCAAGTTTCTCGCATTGCTCTCTGCTTAAGCTGTCAAGTTTAAGACTAGCTTCTCCAAGAATCGAGATTGCTGAACCTACTATTCTTTCCCGCATCGCATAGAACCTTGCGGATTCACTGGTTATTCTGTGGACACCCATCTGATCACCGATATGAAATTTCGCTGGATGGTATAAATATCTTTTTAGGAGAGGATATAGAGATTAAATTCATCAATTTCGACGCATAATTATGATATCGAAAAATTTAAATTAGTTAAAGGATACTATTTAACATGTTCGATCTCGATCCCTCAACCTCTAGGGATTTACTGGAAAATTCCATGAGCGGTTTGGTCATCGTAAACCGTGATCTGGAAATCGAATATGTCAATAACATGTTCTGCAGTATGTGTGGATATTCGAGGGATGAGCTTTACAATAGAAATGTTTTGAGTTTGGTTTATGAGGAGGATGTTGAAAAGATTAGGGAAGATGTAAACATGGTCCTTAATGGGGAATGGGCGTTTGAGGAGCTCAGATACAAGACAAAACTCGGTGAGGTTCGGTGGGTTTCGGCACTTATAAGACCGATAAAAAAAGACGGCGAAACTTACATTGTTGGAAGCTTGACGGATATCACTGGGATGAAGGAGTTGAATATGAAGCTGGAGGAAAGCGAGGCGTTTTACAGGGAGCTAATAGAAGGCTCTGCAGCTCCAATGTACATCGTTCAGAATGGTAGATTCGTTTTTATTAACCAGATGGTTGAGGAGCTTGTGGGATACAAAAGGGAAGAGCTTTTCCAGATGAACCCGTTTGATCTGGTTCACCCGGCTGACAGGGAGATGGTTTTCAGAAGATACTTTGAGAGGGAGCAGGGTTTGAGAAATCCTGAAACTTATAGTTTTAGAGTACTCGGAAAGGATAGAGTCGGTTGGTTCACAATGGTTTCGAGGAGGATAATGTATAGGGGAGAACCCGCGGTTTACGTTACGGGATTTGAATCCACAGAGATTTTTACACTTAATGAGGAGCTCAAAAGGACCAACGAGATTTTAAAAAATGTAATTAGCAGGTTGAAGGAAAATATAAATGCGATGGCAACCCTTGTTGACAAAATAAGGAATCCCCTGTCGGCATTGCTTGGATATGCCGAACTATTCGGAGAAGAAGAAGTTAAAAGCAAAATATTTGAGCAGGTTAAGAGAATAAACGAGATAGTCTCTAAAATCGATCAGGAATGGTTAAGTTCCGAAAAAACGGTAGATAAACTTATAGAAATCGGAAAATCAGTTGGAATCATCTGAATGTATCCAAATGGGTATTTTTGAGCTAAAATCGATGGAAAGATAGAGGCCTCATAAACTTTAACTACTTTAACTCGTGAGTATTTTAGTGACTAAACGCGGGGGTTGCCGAGCGGAAAAGGCGCAGGGCTTAAGACCCTGTCCCGTAGGGGTCCGCGGGTTCGAATCCCGCCCCCCGCATGCTGCGTCAATAATTGCGAATTCTATTTCTTCCCAGGCTCTTCTAAGCAACATCAGATAGTAGTCTATATCGAAGCTTCCGAAATTCCTAACCTTTTTATAAAAATGGGTGCCCAGAAAATCCGAAAAATCCAGGGCTTTAGCTCTGGGATGAATGGGCAAGCGAGTTTTTCTGCGTAAATCCTGTCTTCTTTCTTCAAAACCTTTGCTGTCTTTTCCCATCTCTCAGCAATCTTCTTAACCTCCATCCGCACGCTTGGAATCGTTCTGCCCATAAAATCATCTCTAAAAAGCTTCTAGGGTGAACTGGGCATTCTTCGGGCAGAAAAGCTGTCTAACTCCGTCGTAACTCACGTCTGAGATATAATATCCGTTTGCCTCTCTCTCGACGTAAACGTACCTGTCAGCCATCTTTGTGATGAGCTCGAAAACCCTATCCCTGCAGCAGGAGAAGTAAAAAACAGTCCTATCTCTTCCAAGCTGTCTGAGGAGCATAACTAGATCCTCGAAGGTCGGGAAATCGCATTCTTCGAACAGCAAAGCATCGTGTCCAACGAGAATGACTTCTTCATGGCTATCGAGGAGAATTTCGATTAGCTGATTAACGGTGAACGCCCGACGAATGTTCAAATTTCTTTTCACTTTCTAGGCAACTTTGGATCTGTTGCCAGCTATGTAGAGAGCTGAAATCGCTCTATGGTCGTCTAAAGCTCTTCTGCATATCTCTCTGGAGCCGCAGATTACGTTAAAACCTCCCTCTATTTCAATCGAGAGTATCTCGATCAGGGAGTCTACCCTCTGTAAGCGAATAAGAACTTCGACCCCTGCTTGCAAGTGCAGTTTGGTCTAACCTAAAAAATAGATACTCTGAATCATAAACCATCAGCGTCGATTTTGAAAATCTGGACCAAAGTGGGCTCGGCCGGATTCGAACCGGCGATCTCCGCCGTGTAAGGGCGGTGTCATAACCCCTAGACCACGAGCCCATAATGAATTGAATTTTGGAATTTAAGAATTTTGTTCGTGGTGTAGGTTATCGGCTTTTGTGAGCTACTCCACGACTAAAGTCGGGAGCTTCTGGCGTAAAGCCTCTCCTCTTAACGCCGGGCCTCGCCTTTAAAAGGTGGAGCAGCTCACAAAATTTAACCTCTAGGATTTAATCGAAAATCTTAATTAGCCATTGATGTATAAGCAACATCATGAAAAACATATTCATTAGAGATGAAGTTTACGAAAAATTGCTGAAACTCAAAAGAGGTAAGGAATCTTTCTCGGATGTCATCATGAGGCTTATTGAGGGAAGAACTGAAGTGGATGTGCTTGAGAAGTATGCTGGGAAACTTTCTGAGAGCGAACTGTCTGATTTGGTGTCTGAGGAGAGAAAAAAGCTCAGGGTGAGGGATTTTGATAATTGACACGTCGGTTTTGTTGAGGATTTTAAGGGATAGAGGGTTTTTCGATAAAATCAAGACAAAAATCTCTGATTACAAAGTTACTTCGATAACGGCCTACGAACTGCTGAGAGCTGCCAGTTATCTTGAACTGAAGGGAAGCAGCAGGGAGCTGGAAATATTGGAAGATCTTCTTCGTGACACAGACATAATTCCATTTACGAGAGAGGATCTGAAATTCTCTGCCCGCATATGGGCTAAATTAAAGGAGAGGGGGATAGAAGTAAGTGATGCAGTAATAATGATCTCCGCAATCTGTTTGCGGAGTGAAGAGAAGCTGATAACACTTGAAAGAGATTTTAAATACATAAAGGAAATTTTCAAGGAATTGGACGTGGAAATTCTAGAATAGGCTGTTCGGAATCGCAAATTTTCAGCGGAAAAAGTTTTTATAACTGAAAACTCCGCCGTTTTATGGCGGAGTCTATGAAAGCGGTAATCCTTATGGGCTCAAAAGCTGATTTAGAGTACGGAAAGGAGATAGCAGAGAAGCTAAAGCTTTTTGGAATCGAAAGCGAGCTGAGGGTGGCTTCTGCTCACAAAACGCCTGAATATGTACTGGAAATTATTAGGGGCTATGAGAAGGAAGATGTGATCTTCGTTACTATAGCCGGCAGAAGCAATGCATTAAGCGGTTTTGTAGATGCGAACACGAGCAAGCCTGTTATAGCTTCCCCTCCCTACAGCGAAAAGTTCGCAGGGGCGGACATATTTTCAAGCATTAGGATGCCCTCGGGAGTTGCACCTATGCTTGTTCTCGAAGCCGAGAATACAGCTTTGGCTGTCGCAAAGATCTTCGCCATTAAGAGCGAAAATGTCAGATTAGCGGTTGAGGAGTATCAGAAGAAAAAGAAGGAGGAAATAGTAAAGGCCGACAGGGAGGTGACTCATGGGAAGCGTTAAAGATTTAATCATCCTTAGAAACCCGGATGGCGGGCTTGGAGATGGAATTTTCGAATTCTCTAATCGCTACAGTGTTTTTGATTACGGGGAGATGCCAGACAAAATCGAGGGAAAGGGGGCATCTCTTTGCCTTATCTCGGCCCATTTCTTTGAAAAGATTGAGGAGTCTGGAATAAAAACGCATTATTTGGGCTTAATTGAGAATGATAGGGTTAAAAGGCTCGAAGAACTCGAGTCAGCGACGAATAAAATGAGGGTTAAGCTTGTCCGAGTTCTGAGACCTTCGGGAAGGGATTATTCGATCTTTGGCAAAGAAAGGGCAAACTTCTTGATACCGCTTGAAATCATATACAGAAACAAGATTCCTGAAGGTTCTTCTCTGCTAAGGAGGGTTGCAAGTGGTGAGGTTAAGCCTGAGGATTTCGGTCTTAAGGAAATAAAGCCGAACATGAAGCTTGAAAGGCCAATAGTGGACTTCAGCACGAAGCTCGAAGACGTTGATAGATATTTAAGCTACGAGGAGGCGAAGAAGATCGCCTCACTCAGCGATGAGGAATTCGAGAGGCTTAAGGAGATCGTGCTCAAGGTTGATGACATCATCACAGCCGAAGTCTCAAGGATAGGCTTGGAGAATGAGGATGGAAAAATAGAGCTCGCATTCGATGAAAAAAGGAGATTTATGGTCGTGGACGCTGTTGGAACCCCTGATGAATGCAGGTTCAGTTTCGAGGGATTTGAAGTTAGCAAGGAGTTTCTCAGAATATACTACCGAAAGACTGAGTGGTATGAGAGAATAAAGGCATTCAAGGGGAGGGAAAACTGGCGCGAGATAGTTGGCCCCCCTCCCAAGCTCGATCCTGAAGTTAAGGAGGCCGTTTCCAAGCTGTACATGTCCCTCTGCAACGAGATAACCGGAAGGAAGTTCTTCGACGCTCCCAGGATTAGTTCAGTCGTTAAGAGGCTGAGGGAGCTTTTATGAAGGCTGCGTTGGCTTTGGAGGATGGAACTTATCTGGAAGGAGAGGCTTTTGGAGCCGAAAAAACCGCATTGGGGGAGATCGTATTCTGCACTTCGATGACTGGCTACGTTGAAGCCCTGACGGATCCCAGCTACAAGGGTCAGATCCTGATGATGACATACCCGTTGATCGGCAATTATGGAGTTTGTAGAGAGGACTTTGAAAGCGATGGTGTAAAGGTAGAGGGCTTCGTGGTAAGAGAGCTTTGCAAAAGGCCCAGCAATTGGCGAAGCGAGATGAGCGTTGATGAACTGCTGAAGGAATACGGCGTCGTCGGCATCCAAGGGATTGATACAAGAATGCTGACGAAGAAGATCAGAATTTATGGTTCAATGAAGGCAGCAATAGGAGTTGGAGTTGAGAGGGAGAAGCTGATACGGATGGCGAGGGATCAGCCGTTCATCAGCGACATCGATTTGGTGGACAAGGTTTGTGTAAAGGAACCGAAAAGATTGGAGGCGAAGGGGAAATTCGAAGTAGTTCTGATCGACTGCGGGGTGAAGATGAGCATCGTAAGACAGCTTCTAAAAAGGGGAATAAATCTCACCCTCGTTCCCTACAATTATCCGGCTGATAAGATCTTGGAAATGAATCCAGATGGAGTTTTTATCTCAAATGGTCCCGGAGATCCTGCGAGGGTTAAGGAGACGATTGGGACCATAAGGAGGCTGATTGGAAAGCTTCCTATGGCGGGAATCTGTTTGGGGCACCAGCTCATGGCCCTAGCTTTTGGGGCAAAAACCTTCAAGCTTAAATTTGGTCACCATGGCAGCAATCAGCCGACCAAGGATTTAGAAACTGGGAGGGTTTTCATATCGAGCCAGAACCACAATTTTGCTGTTGACGAAAAAACCCTGCCAAAGGGTTTTGAGGTTACGCAGATAAATCTGAACGACAGAACAGTTGAAGGGCTGAAGCATAACGAATTACCTATAATAACGGTTCAATACCATCCCGAAGCTGGTCCAGGGCCTCATGATACCTATTTCTTCTTTGATCGCTTTTTGGACCTTTTGAGGGGTTGAAATGCCGAAAAGGGAAGATCTGAGCAAAATAATGGTCATTGGAAGCGGTCCGATAGTCATTGGCCAAGCTGCCGAGTTCGATTACTCTGGGAGCCAGGCATGCAAAGCCTTGCGTGAGGAGGGCTATAAAGTCGTGCTTGTGAACTCCAACCCAGCTACGATAATGACGGATCCGGAGATGGCGGACTCAATATACATCGAGCCCCTTGATGCGGAGATCGTCGCAAAGATCATAGAAAAAGAAACTCCAGATGCGCTTTTGCCGACACTTGGCGGGCAAACAGGGCTTAACTTGGCCATTCAGCTTCACGAAATGGGTGTACTCGAAAAATACGGCGTTGAGCTTATAGGGGCGAAGGCAGAAGCGATAAGAAAGGCCGAAGACAGGGAGCTTTTCAAGCAGTGCATGCTGAAAATAGGCCTTGAAGTGCCAAGAAGCAAGTCTGTGAATGATGTGAAGGATGCTTTAGATTTTGCAGATGAGATCGGATATCCACTCGTAATTCGCCCTGCGTTCACGCTTGGCGGTACAGGGGGAGGAATAGCCTATAACAGGGAGGAGCTCAAGGATCTGGTATCCAAGGGGCTGAAACTTTCGATGATAAGGCAGGTGCTTGTGGAGGAGAGCGTTATAGGGTGGAAGGAATTTGAGCTCGAGGTCATGAGGGATCTGGCTGACAACGTCGTCATAATCTGCCCGATCGAGAACTTCGATCCCATGGGAATACACACGGGGGACAGCATCACAGTCGCACCTGCGCAAACGCTTACAGATGTCGAATATCAGGAACTGAGGGATGCAGCAATAAAGATCATACGCGAAATAGGCGTGGAGACCGGTGGGAGCAACATTCAGTTTGCCGTAAATCCAGATAACGGCAGGATAGTTGCTATTGAGATGAATCCAAGAGTAAGCAGATCATCAGCTTTGGCTTCGAAAGCGACTGGATTTCCGATTGCAAAAATTGCTGCGAAGCTAGCTGTCGGCTATACGTTGGACGAAATCCCCAACGACATAACTAAGGAGACTCCTGCAAGCTTTGAGCCGACGATAGATTACGTTGTTGTAAAAGTTCCAAGGTTTGCCTTTGACAAGTTCCCGACTGCGAACCAGATCTTGGGTACGCAGATGAAGAGCGTCGGAGAGGTTATGGCTATAGGCAGAACATTTGAGGAAGCATTGCAGAAGGCCTTGAGAAGCCTTGAAATCGGTCGCTATGGGCTTGGATGCGATGGAAAAGATAAAGATCCGAGCAGGGAGGAGATAATTCGGAAGCTTAGATTTCCAAGTCATGACAGAATTTTCTACATACGCTACGCTTTCCAGAAGGGGTTTACTGTGGATGAAATCTACCAGCTGACGAAAATCGATCCATGGTTCCTTGAAAAGGTAAAAAACATAGTTGAATTCGAGGAGAAGCTTAAGAAGATTGCAAAAGAGAAGAAGATTGATGAGGTTCCAAGAGAGATTTTGCTGGAAGCTAAAAAGCTGGGTTTCAGCGATAAACAGCTTGCCTTCATCTTCAAATGTTCTGAAAGAGACGTTAGGGCTGTAAGAAAGCGTTTGGGTGTGATTCCTGTATACAAGATGGTTGATACATGTGCTGCGGAATTTGAGGCAAAAACTCCTTACTACTACTCCACGTATGAGGACGAGAACGAGGCGATCCCGACGAGAAGAAGGAAGGTGATGATACTCGGTAGCGGCCCGAACAGAATTGGTCAGGGTATCGAATTCGACTACTGCTGCGTTCATGCCGTCAAGAGTCTTAAGGAAGACGGTTACGAGACGATAATGGTCAATTGCAACCCTGAAACGGTTTCAACAGACTACGATACTTCCGACAGGCTGTATTTTGAGCCTATAACCCATGAGGATGTGATGAACATCTATGAGAACGAGAAACCCATCGGTTTGATGGTTCAGTTCGGCGGCCAGACGCCGCTTAACATCGCCGAAGAGCTTGAAAAGAGCGGAGCAAGAATTTTGGGAACTTCAGTTGATTCAATAGACATCGCAGAGGACAGAAAGAGATTTGAGATTCTGATGAAGGAACTTGGAATTCCAAGACCTCCTAACGGAATAGCATTTAGCATTGAAGAAGCGAAGGAAGTTGCGAGGAGGATTGGCTACCCTGTGCTTGTCCGTCCGAGCTATGTGCTTGGCGGTAGAGCAATGGAGATCGTTTACGAAGAGAAGGAGCTTGAGAGATACATCACAGAGGCCTTGGAAGTTAGCCCCGAAAAGCCAGTACTCATAGACAAGTTCCTCGAAGATGCGATAGAGCTTGAAGTCGATGCGCTTTGCGATGGTGAGGAAGTTTACATAGGTGGAATAATGGAGCACATAGAGGAGGCAGGGGTGCACAGCGGGGATTCAGCTTGCGTTCTTCCGCCGGTTTCTCTTTCAGAGGAAACAATTGAGAAGGTCAAAGACTACACGAGAAGGATTGCACTGGCTTTGAAGGTGGTGGGGCTTGTGAACATACAGTATGCGTTGAAAGGGGATATTCTCTACATACTGGAGGCAAATCCAAGGGCAAGCAGAACGGTTCCATTTGTGAGCAAAGCTACCGGGGTCCCGCTTGCAAAGATCGCCGCGAAGCTTATGATGGGGGTCAAACTTAGGGATCTGAATTTGAAGGAGCCTAAAATGAAGCATCTTTCAGTAAAAGAGGCGGTATTTCCCTTCATAAAGCTTCCCGGTGTTGATCCCGTTCTTGGTCCGGAGATGAGATCAACCGGAGAGGTGATGGGCATCGATTACAACTTCGGCCTCGCGTACTACAAGGCCGAGCTTGGTGCTGGGATGAAGATACCGACCAGCGGCAACGTGCTGATCAGCGTGAAGGATAGAGATAAGCCGAAAATTGTGCCTGTGGCAAAAAGACTCTCGGAATTTGGGTTCAAGATCTATGCGACCGAAAACACTGCCAAATATCTTAAGGAACATGGGATTGAAGCTGAAATTGCTCTGAAGGTTAGTCAGGGAAGGCCGAACATCATAGACATGATCATAAACGGTCAGATTCACTTAATAATAAACACCCCAAGCGGAGGCAGAGGTAAGACTGAGGGATATGAGATCAGAAGGGCGGCAATTGAATACGGCATTCCGTATGTGACTACGATCCCGGGGGCAATTGCAGTGGTTAAGGCCATCGAAGCCGTGAAGAGTGGAAATTTGAGCGTGAAATCGCTTCAGGAGTACCATGACGAAATTCGAAGATTATCTTGAAAACCTCGCAAAGCTCGATTTCGAAAGGGAGCATAGGGCTGGAAAGCCTGAGGCCATTTTTTGCGAAGGAAAGCCACTGGAATTGGTGTTAAGAATTGCAGAAGAATACAAGAAACGCAGCAAGGCTGTGCTGTTCACGAGATTGAACAAAGAGCAGATGGAAGCGTTGAAATCCATGGGTGCAGAAGTGAACGAGCTCGCAAGAACTGCTACTTTTGGAAAGGCAGAAAAGATAATTGGAAGCGTTGCAATCCTTACCGCAGGTTCAGCAGATGTTTCTGTCGCGGAAGAGGCAAGTGTAACCGCTAGTTTTCTCGGTTTAGAGGTTCTGAAATTTTACGATGTTGGTGTTGCCGGGCTTCACAGGATCATTGAGCCCGTTAGGGCAATAAGGGAGAAAAAGGTTGATAGCGTCATAGTGATTGCTGGTATGGAGGGTGCTCTCCCTTCGGTCGTTGCAGGGCTTGTGGATGTACCGGTGATAGCGGTTCCAACATCTGTAGGCTATGGAGTCCATCTTAAGGGAATTTCAACGCTTTTCGCAATGCTACAGAGCTGTCCTTCAGGGGTAGCTGTTGTGAACGTAGACAACGGCTTCGGAGCGGCGGTTTTTGCATATCTAATTTCGAAGGTCAAGAGCAGGTGATCTTCTCAACATCTATAAATTTTTTGATAAAAATCTAGAAATTTAAAGGATTTTTTCAATAATTTTTTAAGGATTGGACGAACCGAGTTTTATGGATCTAGTTGAGGAATTCGTGAAGCTCGTTGGAAGTGCACCATGGTACAGATTGATCGGAATGGAAATTAAGAGGAAAGAAGAAGGGATCTCTGTTGAGATGAAAGTGGAAGAAAAACACCTTCAGGCCTTGGGAATGGTCCATGGTGGAGCCATAGCGAGCATACTTGACTCTGCAATCGGTCTTAACATAAACAAAGAGCTGATTGGGAAGGGTAAGCTGGCCATTACTTCGCAGCTTAACGTTCACTATTTGAAACCTGTATCTGGAGGCAAGATCATCGCAAAAGCAAGGCCCTTGTTCATCGGTTCAAAGGTCGCAGTTGGCTATGGAGAACTTAAGGATGAGAAGGGTGAAACAGTGGCAGTTGCCACTTCTACCTTCTACATCACCACGCGCAGAGAATGAATCAATATCCATGGAAATCTCATGAGAAGAATTAAAAAGGTTTGAAGAGATTGATGTTGATGAACACATTTGGCCATGTTTTCAGGGTCACAACCTGGGGCGAAAGTCACGGGAAAGCCGTTGGATGTGTTATCGATGGATGTCCGGCGGGATTAAGAATAGATGAGAAATTTATCCAGGCTGAAATGGATAGAAGAAAGCCAGGAGGAGAATTCAGCTCTAAGAGAAAGGAGCAGGATAAGGTAGAAATTCTTTCCGGAGTTCTGGAAGGCATCACAATTGGAACGCCAATTTCGATGCTCATATGGAATACGGACGTGGATTCAGGGCCATATGAGGCTCTTAAGACAATTCCGCGTCCCGGGCATGCGGACTGGACTTATTTGGCAAAATTCGGTATTAGAGACTGGCGTGGAGGTGGGAGGGCTTCTGCGAGGGAAACAGCAGCCAGAGTTGCTGCTGGCGCCGTAGCCAAGCTCATTCTGAGAAAATACAATGTGAGGGTTTTTGGATACGCTAGGGAGATCGCTGGGATAAGATTCAACGTTGGAGATCCCGAGAAGGCCTTTGAGATCGCTGAAAGGAGTCCTATAAGGTGTCCCGATCCTCAAAAGGAAAGTGAAGCTGAGGAGCTAATAAAAAAAGCTATGGCTGAAGGAGACAGCGTGGGTGGGGTTGTGGAACTGATAGCACGAAACGTTCCAGCTGGGCTCGGAGAACCAGTTTTTGGTAAGATAAGCGCCTATTTTGCCTACGCATTGATGGGAATTCCCTCAGTCAAGGGATTCGAGATAGGCAGGGGTTTTGAGGTTTCCAAGCTAAAGGGGAGCGAGAATAACGATCCAATCGTGCTGAAGGACGGAAAAATACGTTTTGCAACAAATAACTCAGGCGGAATTTTGGGGGGAATTACCAACGGCGAGGACATAGTGATGAGAATCGCGGTAAAGCCAACTCCTTCAATTTCGAAAAAGCAAAAAAGCGTTGATTATGAGAAGATGGAAGAAGTCGAGATCAGCGTTAAGGGTAGACATGATCCGTGCATAGTTCCAAGAATAGTTCCCGTTGCCGAAGCAATGGTCTCGATGGTTCTGGTGGACTGCATGCTCCTACAGGGTCTGATTCCGAGAAGTTTTGTGGGGAGATCATGATAGAGAGAAGCGTTGAAGTTGATGAAAAGATGAGATGCATTCAGAAAGCTGAAGAAGAGGTTAGAGAGCTTGTATACGATTACAGGAGGTGTAATGGCTGCGGTATTTGCGTTTTTGCGTGTCCTGTGAATGCCATTGAACTGGGACCTGTGCACGAAATTGCGAAGGGAATGGAAATGCCGCCCGTGATCATAGATCATTTGAAGTGCGCTTATTGCGGGATCTGTTATTCTTTCTGCCCTTACAACGCATTCGAATTCTATATAGACGGGAAAATGGTGGAAAAAACCACACTGCCGCTCTCTCCTGTGAAATACACCTATAAGTACGAGAACTGCAAAGAATGTACTCTATGCTACAAGGTTTGCCCAACGAGGGCGATAAGCAGGGAGAAGTTAGTTGTCAGAAGCAGTATACCAGAGAAAAATGAGGGCTTAAAGGGCTCACTCAAGATTGACAAAAATAAGTGCAATCTCTGCGGAATCTGTGCAGAATTCTGCGAAGTTTTCAGGATGGTCGAGAAGGAAATTCTTCCCACGGATCTTATGCCCTACAGCGATATTCTGATAGATGAGAATAAATGCGATTACTGCAAGCTTTGTGAAGAAATATGCCCCGAAAAGGCGATAACGGTAGAGGGAAGGAGAATCTCCTACAGGTTGCCCGAGAAAATTGCAAAGATAACCATAGACCAGAATGTTTGCTCTAACTGCGGTTATTGCGAGGAAATATGTCCCTACGACGCTGCAAAGACTATAAAGCCAATTGAGGGAAAACTGAGCCTTTTTGAGGCCAGAATGACAAGATGCGATCCCGTTGGCTGCGGTGCTTGTTTGAAGATCTGCAGGTTCAACAGGGTTTGGTATGTTTCTGAAGACAGAAAAAGGGTTTACTTTAACGAGAAATTCTGTATCTACTGCGGTGCATGCGAGAATGCATGCCCATACGATCTAATACTGGTAGAAAGAAAGAATTACTTCACGAAAGAGACAATTTATGATGCCCCATGGCGAAACGCCTGGGAAGACGCTGTTGATAGGATTCTGAAAAAGGAAAGGGTTAAACAACCCGAGAGAATTTCAATAGTAGAAGCTGTGCAAGCTGCTGTTGAAGAAGTCGCTCAGATAGGCGAGAAAGCACCGATTAAGGGTGTTGAGAACCTCGAAAAGATTGAAACCCTGCTGAGGAGGGTGAGATATAGAAAAGCCCTCGAAACGGGCGATCTGGATGTGTTCATGAGAGGTGTTAGAAGTGCACTTGGAAAGGATAAGGGGAGTGGAGAGTAGAAGGCTTGAAGGAAAGAAGATAGTTTTGGGAGTTACGGGCAGCATAGCCGCAGTGGAGTGTGTTAAGCTTGCAAGGGAGCTTGCAAGGAGAGGTGCGGAAGTTTTTGCAGTGATGAGCGAAGCAGCGCAGAAAATAATCCATCCCTACGCTCTCGAATTCGCAACGGGGAACAGGGTTGTTACGGAGATTACAGGAATGATCGAGCACGTAAATTACCTTGGAAAGGATGGATTTGCGGATCTGTACCTGATAGCTCCCGCCACCGCGAACACGATTTCAAAAATTGCAAACGGAATCGATGATACACCAGTTACAACCTTTGCCACAGCTGCTCTTGGATCTGGAAAACCTATGCTGATAGCCCCAGCAATGCACGCCGCGATGATCGAAAACAAAGCGGTCAAGGAAAACATCGAGAAGCTTAAGAAAATGGGCGTGGAGTTTATAGAGCCAAAATTCGCTGAGGAAAAGGCAAAATTCCCGGACATCGAGAAGATCTGCCTGCACGTAGAGAGAAAGCTCTATTCAAAGGAATTTTTGGGAAAGAAGGTTCTTGTCACCGCTGGGCCCACATACGAGCAAATAGATCCCGTCCGTTTCATAAGCAACAGGAGTTCGGGGCTTATGGGAAAAGAAATAGCCCTGGAACTCTGGCGGAGGGGGGCCGAAGTTGTGCTTGTGAGTTCCAAGGACTTCGGAATCGATCTGCCTAACTTCAGGGAAGTTCATGTCTGGTCTGTTAGGGACATGCTGAACGCTGTGCTTGAAGAGATCAAAGGATGTGACCTTTTCGTCTCTTCTGCGGCTCCTGCTGACTTCGAGGTTGAAATGCGGGATAAGAAGATTAAAACTGCTCCCGAACTCGTTCTTAAACTCAAAGAGGCTCCAAAGATTATAAAGGAGGTCAGAAGGGTTTACGGCGGGCATATCGTTGGTTTTAAGGCGGAAACAGGACTGAGTGATGAAGAACTGGCTAAAATTGCGAAGGAAAGACTTGAGGCAGATAAGCTTGCGATGGTCGTTGCGAATGATGTCCTCGAGAGGGGCATGGGAACCGAGGAAACGAGGGTTGTCGTGGTGACAGCCAGAAGGACCCAGTGGCTTGAGGGCAGAAAAAGCTTGGTGGCTCAGAAAATAGTGGAGATCTATGTTGAAGACCTCCTATGATATTCTGCCCCGCTGCAATAAGCTGCATCTTCAGCCCTCAGATCGATAAGGACCCCATGAAATCTGGGAGCCTTGGCGTGGGCTTCACGATCAGTAGGGGGGTTTATGCAAAACCTTCTGCGGATTTGAGGTGGAACGGAAAGAAGATAATCTTTCCAACCGTCGAATACGTTCTCAGGGAAATCAAAATGGAGGGGGTAGAGCTTTTCTCAGAACTTCCACTGGGCTGTGGCTTTGGGCTGAGTGGGGCATCGGCCCTGGCTACCGCTTTCCTCGCTGATAGGCCCGCAGTTGAGCTGTACGATTTGGCTCATGTTGCGGAGGTTGTAAATCTAACGGGGCTTGGAACTGTGTCAACTCAGGCTTTTAGCGGCCTCGTTATAAGGAAGACTGCCTCATGCCCTTCTAGCATAGTGGTCGAAAGGTATAATTGGAACTGCGAGCTGGATTTCCTTTCACTGGGGAGCATTTCGACGAGCGAGGTGCTTTCGAAAAGAAAGGACATAGCCGATGTCGGTAAGAAGTGGCTGAAGGAATTCATGAAAGAAATAAGCCTCAGAAACCTTTTCAGGTGCTCCAAGGGTTTTGCAGAGGAAACTGGACTTATAGAGCCGGTAAGGGACTTAATTGAGGCGGTTGAAAGCGCTGGGGGTATGGCTAGCATGGCGATGCTTGGAAAAACAGTATTCGCTTACAAGGGCTTTGAGGCCTTGAGGGAATTCGGAGAGCCGTTTAAAGCTAAAATAGACTGTTGCGGGGTGAGGAAAGTTGAAGGTGGCGGCAATTCAGTGCAGAATTGGTGATCTTGAAAGTGCGGAGAGGTTATCTGTTGACGCAGTCGAGAGAGGGGCCGAGATCCTTCTTTATCCAGAGTATTTCTCTTACCCGGTTTTCTCGCTCGAGCTTGGGGAGAAAACGCTACAGTTTTTGCAAAGGATAAGCAAGGAGTACGATGTGATCACGTCAGGAAATGTTGTTTTTAATGCCGAAAAAACGACAAACAGAGCCTTTATCTTTGACTCTGGGGATGTTGTAGGCCACCAGGATAAGGTGCACCCAACTAGGACAGAGAAGGCATTCGGTGTAACTCCCGGGGAAAGGCTTAACTTTTTTGATGTCCGAAAAACAAGAATCTGTGTCCTAGTTTGTGCTGACATCCTCTATCCTGAACTGTGCAGAATAGCGGGGCTTAGAGGAGTTGAAATAGCCTTGAATCCAGTTGTTTCCTTCAAGCACTCTGAGCTCCCCGGGGAGAACCTGAGATACTGCCTTTACTTTGCAAGATCCTTTGACAACTGCTACGCGATCGTCAAGGCGGGCGGATTTGGCAGAACTTTCGCGGGCAGCGAGGCTGCGGGAAGAAGCCTTATTGCGAGCTTCGATGGGGTGCTTGCAAAGGCAAAGAGTGAAGAGAGCGAAGAAGCGGTCGTTGCTGAGGTGGATCTAGGCAGAATAAGGGCCTACAGACAGATAAACTACTCTCTCACGGAAAGGAATGTCAAAGCATACGAGGATTTGCTTGGGAAAAATTTATAAATTTCTCAGAGATTGTTATAAAAATGGGTGCCCAGAAAACTCGGAGCTTTAGCTCTGATGAACGGGCAAAGCTTAAATACTGCTTTCCGTAATTCTACATAGATGCAGGCATGTTGCCCAAATAGGTGTAGGCAGAATCTACAAATGCCCGAAGTGTGGGATGGAATACGATAGGGATCTAAACGCGTGCATAAACATAGCCCGCAGGTTAATGAGCTCTGCGGGATGGGGGAGCTGTGAGCCCCCCGAACCGGCAGATGAGGGGA